>NZ_JBFAXI010000090.1:0-36456 GCF_040680735.1 Streptomyces sp. NPDC051987
ACGCCCGTTTACATTCCGAACCCGGAAGCTAAGCCTTACAGCGCCGATGGTACTGCAGGGGGGACCCTGTGGGAGAGTAGGACGCCGCCGAACAATCTTTGGAGGACCCCTGGTCCCAGCGTTCAGCTGGGACCAGGGGTCCTTTTGTTTTTACAATGCTTGCGGTACCGAAGACAGGAGTCACCATGTCCACCAACTCTCCCGACGACCGACCGGAGCGCGACCAGCGGCGACGGGAAAGTGGTGACCGCGGCGAGCGTGGCGGATACCGCGGAGACCGCAACGACCGCAACGACCGTGGAGACCGCGGGGGTTACGGCCGTCGCGATGACCGTCGTGACGACAACCGCGGCGGTGGCCAAGGCCGCCGCGACGACAACCGCGGTGCTGGGTACGGCCGTCGGGACGATCGTCGCGGTGACGAGCGGCGCGACGACCGCGGCGGCTTCCGTCGTGATGACCGTCGTGATGACCGTCGTGATGACAGCCGCGGTGGCGGTGGCTACGGCCGGCGTGACGACAACCGTGGTTCCCGGCCGGGGTTCCAGCGTGACGACCGCGGTGGTGACCGGGGTGGTTACGGGCGTCGTGACGACCGGGATCGTGGTCCTCGTCGTGACGACCGTGGGGACCGTCCTGCGTTCCGTCGCGACGACCGGCGTGACGATCGCCGGGACGACCGGCGTGACGATCGTGGCGACCGTCCCGCTTTCCGGCGTGACGATCGCGACGACCGCGGTGGTTACGGCCGCCGTGATGACCGTCGTGACGACAGCCGCGGTGGCGGTGGCTACGGCCGGCGTGACGACAACCGTGGTTCCCGGCCGGGGTTCCAGCGTGACGACCGCGGTGGTGACCGGGGTGGTTACGGGCGTCGTGACGACCGGGATCGTGGTCCTCGTCGTGACGACCGTGGGGACCGTCCTGCGTTCCGTCGCGACGACCGGCGTGACGATCGCCGGGACGACCGGCGTGACGATCGTGGCGACCGTCCCGCTTTCCGGCGTGACGACCGTGACGACCGCGGTGGTTACGGCCGCCGTGATGACCGTCGTGACGACAGCCGCGGTGGCGGTGGCTACGCCCGGCGTGACGACAACCGCGCTGGCGGCTTCCGGGGCCGTGACGACCGCCGTGACGACCGCCGTGACGACCGCGGCCGTGCCCCCCGCCGCGACGACAACCGCAGTGGCGGCGGGTACGGCCGTCGGGACGACAACCGCGGTGGCGGCTACCGTGGTCGCGACGACCGGCGCGACGGCCCTCGTGACGACCGGCGTGGCGGTGGCCGCTTCCGTGACGAGCGGGAGCGCGACCGGGACCGTGAGCCGATCAGGCGGCTGCCGATCCCGGAGGACGTCACCGGCGAGGAGATCGACAAGGACGTGCGGCAGGAGCTGCAGAGCCTGCCGAAGACGCTCGCGGAGGACGTCGCCAAGAACCTGGTGATGGTCGCCCGGCTCATCGACGAGGACCCCGAGGGCGCCTACGGCTATTCCAAGGTCGCCCTGCGGCTGGCGTCCCGTGTCGCCGCAGTCCGTGAGGCGGCCGGGTTCGCGGCGTATGCGAACCAGAAGTACGCCGAGGCGCTCGCGGAGTTCCGGGCCGCGCGGCGCATGACCGGCACCGTCGACCTGTGGCCGGTGATGGCCGACTGCGAGCGTGGGCTCGGTCGGCCGGAGAAGGCGCTGGACATGGCCGGCGCCCCCGAGGTGCACAAGCTCGACAAGGCCGGCCAGGTCGAGATGCGGCTCGTGGCCGCCGGTGCCCGGCGTGACATGGGGCAGCTGGACGCGGCGATCGTGACGCTGCAGAGCCCCGAGCTGGCGTCCAGCTCCGTGCAGCCGTGGACCGCGCGGCTGCGGTACGCCTACGCCGACGCCCTGCTCGCCGGCGGGCGGGTCGACGAAGCCCGGGAGTGGTTCGCCAAGGCCGTCGAGGCCGACCGGGACGGCAGCACGGACGCCTCCGACCGGCTGGCCGAGCTGGACGGCGTGGAGTTCGTCGACGCGCTGGACGAGGAGACCGCCGAGGAGACCCCGGAGGAGACCGAGTCCCCGGAGGAGACCGAGACGGCAGCGGAGACCAGGACCGGCGCTGAGTCCGGCGCCGAGTCCGACGCCGAGTCAGACGTCGAGTCGGAGTCCGAGTCCGAGCGGGACTGAGCGCGGTCACCGAGTGAGCTGGTGACCGAGTGACGGAGAGAGGGCAGGCCCATCGGGTCTGCCCTCTCTCCGTCAGACGTCGAGCGCCCGCAGCACCAGACCCGAAGCCGGTTTCGGGCCGAAGGACGTGGACTTGCGGGGCATCGTCACGCCCTGCCGGGCCAGATCGCGGACGACCTCCTCGCGGACCGGGTGCATGAGGACGGCCGTGCCGCCGTCCCGCTCGGCCTTGGCGACGGTCGCCGCCGTGTCGTGGATGTACGCGATGTGCGCGGGGGAGTCCTCGGGGATCCGCCAGACGTGGTCGAGCAGCGTGGCGTGCAGGACCGTGGCGTCCAGGGTGCGCCAGGCGGCCGGGCGGTCGTCGGGGATCGTGCGGGCCAGGAGATCCGGGTCCGGGCGGTCGATGAGATGGAACGCGCCGTCGCCGGCCAGCAGGAACGCGTTGCCCGCGCAGGCCGCGTCCGCCAGCGCCTCCTCGGCCGCCGGGAGCGGGACGTCGAGCCGGCGTACCCGGAACAGGCCCTTGACGTGCTCCAGTGCCTCCGCCACCGGCAGGCCGTGCAGCAGGCGGTGGATGGCGCGGACGCGCAGCGGGTAGCGGGCGGTGTCCACGAGGAGGACCAGGCCGTAGTCCCAGGGGCTGGGAGAGGGATGCTCCGCGCGTAGACGCAGATAGGTCGCCCAGCGGTGGTGGCCGTCGGCGATCAGGGCCTGGTGGCGGGCCAGGTCGGACTGGACGAGGGCCAGCTCGGCGGGGTCGGTGATCGACCAGAGGCGGTGGTGGAAACCGTCCTCCGTGGTGGTGGCGAGGAGGGGAGGCCGGTCGGCCACCTCCTCGACGACCTCGGCGGTCCTGCCGTCGCCCCGGTAGGTGAGCAGGAGGGGTTCGAGGTTCGCGGACGTGGCGCGCATCAGGGCCGCGCGGTCGGCGACGACCGGGGGCATGACCTCCTCGTGCGGCAGCACCACGCCCTCGGACGGCTCCGAGACCCGCAGGGCGCCGATGATGCCGCGCTGGAGCAGGCCCGTCCCGTCCTGCTGCTCGTAGACGTACAGGCCCGGTTCGGGGTCCACGGCGAGGATGCCCTCGGCCTGCCAGCGGTGCAGGGTGTCGGCCGCCTGTTCGGTACCGGCGCTGGGGGTACCTGCCTGGGGAAGGATGAGACGGACGATGTTGTGCGGGTCGGCGGACTGGAGGTGGTGCACTCCGTCGGGGCGTACGACGACGTCGTACGGCGGGGAGGTGACGGCGGCGAGGCTGCCGACCCGGTCGGGGTCGTAGCGAAGGCCTCGGAACGGGGTGAGTTCCAGGCCTCGGCGCTCCGTTGCTTCCGAGTGACCTGCAGTGTTCATCCCGGCATCGTACGTGTGTCAGTGGCGTGCGGGATGATCGACGGTGAAAGGCGGGCGGACGAAGAGTGACGAGGAGTGACGAGGAGCGATGGGGATGAGCCAGGGCGTCAGGATGGCTCCCGAGGGCAGCGGACAGGCCCTGAGCACGGCGTATGACACGGCGCTGCTCGATCTGGACGGGGTGGTGTACGCGGGGGGCAGCGCGATCGCGCACGCCGTGGAGTCGCTGGAGGTCGCCCGCGCGGGGGGCATGCGTCTGGCGTACGTTACCAACAACGCGCTGCGCACGCCGGACACGGTGGCCGAGCACCTCACCGAGCTGGGCATCCCGACGGGGGCCGGTGACGTCATCACCTCGGCGCAGGCGGTCGCGCGGCTGATCAGTGAGCAGGTGCCGCCCGGAGCGCGGGTGCTGGTGATCGGCGGGGAGGGGCTGCGGGTTGCGCTGCGGGAGCGGGGCCTTGAGCCGGTGGAGTCCGCCGACGACGATCCGGTGGCCGTGGTGCAGGGGTACGGCGGTCCCGATCTGCCCTGGGGGCGGTTCGCCGAGGCGTCGTACGCCGTCGCGCGTGGGGTGCCGTGGTTCGCGTCCAACACCGATCTGACGATCCCGAGCGGGCGCGGAATCGCGCCGGGCAACGGCGCGGCGGTGGAGGTGGTCCGGATCGCGACGGGTGCGGAGCCGCAGGTGGCGGGCAAGCCGCTGCCGCCGATGCACCGGGAGACGATCCTGCGGACGGGTGCCGAGCGGCCGTTGGTGGTCGGGGACCGGCTGGACACCGACATCGAGGGCGCGTTCAACGGCGGGGTCGACTCGCTGCTCGTGCTGACCGGCGTCACCGACGGGCGTCAGCTGCTCGCCGCACCGCCCCAGCACCGGCCGACCTATGTGGACGCCGACCTGCGCGGGCTGCTCACCGGGCAGCCGGAGGTCGCGGCGGACGGCGACGGTTTCCGGTGCGGCGGTTGGACGGCGACGGCGGGGGACGGCCGGCTGGAGCTGGCGGGCGACGGCGAACCGCTCGACGGACTGCGGGTGCTGTGCGCGGCGGCCTGGTCGGCGGCCGGGGAGGGCTCCTGCGAGCTGGACGCAGGCAAGGCACTGGCACGGCTGGGACTCTGAGCGCGCCAACTCGCCGCGCTGCGAAGAAGAACGGCGACGAGGCGGGGGAGGGGGGATCGAGCAACAGGATGCGAGGGTAGGCTAACCTAACTTCGTGTTGGTCGACAGTTCTCCCGAACAGCGCGCGGACACCGCCCCCGCGCCCCCCACCCGCCGGGCGATCCGGGCCCTCGGGCTCCTCGGCTCCGTGGCGGTCCTGCTGCTCGTCGCTCTGGCGAGCGTCGCGATCGGGGCGAAGGAGCTGCCGCTGGACCAGGTCTGGCACGGCCTCTTCCATGACACGGGGACGTACGGCGACGTCGTCGTCGACGCCCGCCTCTCACGTACCGTCCTCGGTCTGCTGGCCGGTGCCGCCCTCGGTCTGTCCGGGGCGGTGCTCCAGGCCCTCACCCGCAACCCGCTCGCCGACCCCGGACTGCTCGGCATCAACGCGGGCGCGTCCGCCGCGGTGGTCACCGCCATCACCTTCTTCGGCGTCAGCACCCTCAGCGGCTATGTGTGGTTCGCCTTCCTCGGGGCGGCGGCGGTGGGCGCGCTGGTGTGGTTCCTGGGCGGTGGCCGGGGCGCCACCCCGGTCCGGCTCGCGCTGGCCGGCACGGCGATCAGCGCCGCGCTCTACGGCTACCTCCAGGCCGTGATGATCACGGACGACGCGGCACTCAACAAGGTGCGTTTCTGGACGGTGGGTTCGCTGGCCTCGGCGAACAACGCGACGATCCTTCAGGTGCTGCCGTTCCTCGCGGCCGGCACCCTGCTCGCCCTCGCTCTCGCCCGCCCGCTCAACGCGGTGGCGATGGGCGACGACACCGCCCGGTCCCTCGGTGCCGACCTGGGCCGTACCCGGGCCCTGGCCATGCTCGCCGCGACCGTGCTGTGCGGCGCGGCCACCGCCGCCTGCGGTCCGATCGCCTTCGTCGGCCTGATGGTCCCGCACGTCGTGCGCTCGTTCACCGGCCCCGACCTGCGCTGGATCCTGCCGTACGCGACGGTGCTGTCGCCCGTGCTGCTGCTCGGCGCCGACGTCGTCGGCCGGATCGTCGCCCGGCCCTCGGAGCTCCAGGTCGGCATCGTCACCGCGCTCATCGGCGGTCCGGTCTTCATTCTTCTCGTACGACGGCGGAGGACGGCCCACCTGTGAGGACCACTGCGAAAACCACTGCGAAAACCACTGCGAAATCCGCTGCGAAATCCGCTGTGAAAACCACTGCGAAATCCGCTGCGAAATCCGCTGCGGGAACCGCTGTGAAGACCACGCGTACCCTGCGCACCCCCGGCGGGCTCTCCCTGCGGGTCGACGTGCGCGCGCTGGTCGTGGTCGTCGCGCTGCTGCTGGCCGCGTGCGCCGCGAGTGTCGTGCTGATCGGCACCGGGGACTTCCCGATCTCCTTCGGCGACGTGCTGAAGACGCTGGCGGGGCACGGCACCGCCGGGCAGGACTTCATCGTCGACGAGCTGCGGCTGCCGCGGGTCCTGGTCGGGCTGCTGGTCGGCGCGTCGCTCGGGCTCGGCGGTGCGCTGTTCCAGTCGATCTCCCGCAACCCGCTGGGCAGCCCGGACGTCCTCGGTCTCTCCCAGGGCGCCACCTCCGGCGCGCTCGTGGTCATCGTGCTGATGTCCGGGACCGCGGCCCAGGTCACCGTCGGCGCGCTGGCCGGCGGTCTGCTGACCGGTCTCGCCATCCACCTCCTCGCCTGGCGGCAGGGCGTGCACGGCTACCGGCTGGTCCTGGTGGGCATCGGCGTCTCCGCCGTGGTCACCGCGGTCAACGGCTATCTGCTCACCAAGGCCGACCTGGTCGACGCGACCCGCGCGGTGGTGTGGATGACGGGCTCCCTCGACGGCCGTGACTGGAGCCAGGTCTGGCCGCTGCTCGCGCTCTGCGCCGTCCTCGTCCCGCTGGTCCTCGCCAACGCGCGGGGCCTGCGGATCATGGAGATGGGCGACGACGTGGCGTACGCGCTCGGGGTGCGGGTGGAGCGGGTGCGGACGCTGCTGATGGTGGCCGCCGTCCTGCTCACCGCGGCAGCCACCGCCGCCGCCGGGCCGGTCAGCTTCGTGGCCCTCACCGCGCCCCAGCTCGCCCGCCGCCTCACCCGAGCGCCCGGCCCCAACCTGCTGCCCTCCCTCTGCATGGGCGCCGCCCTGCTCGTCACCGCCGACTGGGCATCCCAGCGCGCCTTCGGGGCCGACCAGCTGCCCGTGGGCGTGGTCACCGGCGTTGTCGGCGGCGTCTACCTGCTGTGGCTGCTCGTCACTGAGCGCCGGGCGGGCCGGATATGAGCGCGAACCCCCAGCCGAACGGCGCGTCAGCCGGCGAGCCAGAGCTTACGAGGAGCACCGTGAACCGCCTGTCCGCCGAGAACGTCACCCTCGCCTACGAGCAGCGGGTCATCGCCGAGCAGCTGTCGGTGGAGATCCCCGACAACTCCTTCACGGTGATCGTCGGCCCGAACGCCTGCGGCAAGTCGACGCTGCTGCGCGCGCTGTCCCGGATGCTCAGGCCGAGCCAGGGCCGGGTGCTGCTGGACGGCCAGGTCATCCAGTCGATGCCCGCGAAGAAGGTGGCCCGCACGCTCGGCCTGCTCCCGCAGTCGTCCGTCGCGCCCGACGGCATCACCGTCGGCGACCTGGTCGGCCGCGGCCGCTACCCGCACCAGGGCCTGCTGCGCCAGTGGTCCGCGGAGGACGAACGGGTCGTCCAGGAGTCGATGGAGCGGACGGGGGTCGCCGAACTCGCCGACCGGTACGTCGACGAACTCTCCGGCGGTCAGCGTCAGCGCGTCTGGATCGCCATGGCGCTCGCCCAGCAGACCCCGCTGCTGCTCCTCGACGAGCCGACCACCTACCTGGACATCCAGCACCAGATCGACGTCCTCGACCTGTGCGCCGAACTCCACGAGGAGCAGGGGCGGACGCTGGTCGCCGTGCTGCACGACCTCAACCACGCGGCCCGGTACGCCACGCACCTCGTGGCGCTGCGGGACGGCCGGGTGGTCGCCGAGGGCGCGCCGAACGACATCGTCACCGCCGAGCTGGTGGAGGAGGTGTTCGGGCTGCGCTGTCAGATCATCGACGATCCGGAGTCGGGCACCCCGCTGGTGGTGCCGGCCGCCCGCAGGGCGAGGGTCACAACAGCTTCCTGAGCCGGAACAGGTCCAGCAGGTTCGCCTCCAGCTTCACCCGGCCCGAGCCCCAGGCACCGGCGAAGTTCAGTTCGCCGTCGACCAGGGCCACCAGGTCGTCGCCCGCCATGGCGAGTCTGATCTGCGCCTTCTCGCGTGGCGGACCGGGGAACGTATCCTCGACGTCGATCCGGCCTCCGGTGAGCCGGCCGGCGAAGGTGACGTCCAGGTCGGTGATGTGGCAGCTCACCGTGCGGTCCATGGCGGCGGCCGCACGGGCGTCGCCCTCGGCGCCGCCCATGCTGTGCGAGAGCTTCTCGAGTGCGGCGCGGCACTCCTCGATCGTGGCCATCGCGATCGACGGTACCCCAGCGGTTCGGGGTAGCGTCGGGGCATGACCGACTCCGTGCCCGAGGGCCGGGTGACGGAGGCCCAGGAGGCGGCCGCCGTCGAACCCGAGTACGACCCCGCCGCGCCCGCCCCGCTGAACGTCCCTCGCACCCCGACCGGCGACGCCGGGATCGACGCCCAGCTCGACCGGCTGGCCGATGCGGACCACCTCGCCACGGACGGGCACCTGGAGGTGTACGAGGATGTACACCGGGGGCTGCGCGACGCGCTGACCGCGCTCGACGCCCGCCCGGGACCTCCGGGCCCCCCGGCGCCCGCGCCGTCGTACCACCAGAGCAGGAGCTGAACCCACCGTGGCAGGAGTCGCACGCCGTCGTCTGGACGCGGAGCTGGTCCGCCGGAAGCTGGCACGCTCGCGCGAGCACGCGAGCCAGCTGATCGCCGCCGGGCGGGTGTCCGTCGGCAAGACCGTCGCGACCAAGCCGGCCACCCAGGTGGAGACCGCCGCCGCGATCGTCGTGCAGAGCGACGACGGCGATCCCGAGTACGTGTCCCGGGGTGGGCACAAGCTGGCGGGCGCGCTGCAGGCGTTCGTACCGCAGGGGCTCGTGGTGGCCGGGCGGCGGGCGCTGGACGCCGGTGCGTCGACCGGGGGCTTCACCGATGTGCTGCTGCGCGCGGGGGCCGCGCACGTCGTCGCCGTCGACGTCGGATACGGCCAACTCGCGTGGTCTCTGCAGAGCGATGAACGCGTCACCGTCAAGGACCGTACGAACGTACGCGAGTTGACGCTTGAAGCGATCGATGGGGAGCCTGTGGATCTTGTCGTGGGTGATCTGTCCTTCATCCCGCTCGGGCTGGTGCTGCCGGCCCTGGCGCGGTGCGTGAAGGCGGACGCCGACCTGGTGATGATGGTCAAGCCGCAGTTCGAGGTGGGCAAGGAGAGGCTGGGCAGCGGGGGAGTCGTACGGAGTCCGCAGCTGCGGGCGGAGGCCGTGCGGGGGGTTGCCGGGAAGGCGTGGGAGCTGGGGCTCGGGGTGAAGGGTGTCACCGCCAGTCCGCTGCCCGGACCGTCCGGCAACGTCGAGTACTTTCTGTGGCTGCGGGCCGGCGCACCCCCGTTGGATCCGGCCGACGTTGACCGTGCAGTGGCGGAGGGGCCGCGTTGACACAGAACCGAGCTCGTACTGTTTTCCTCCTCGCTCACACCGGGCGGCCTGCCGCGATCCGCAGCGCCGAACTGGTGGTGAAGGGGCTGCTGGCGGCCGGAGTGGGCGTACGGGTCCTGGATTTCGAGGCCCGTGACCTGCCGCTGCCCGACGAGGTGGAGCTCGTCGAGGAGGCCTCGCCGCACAGCCTCGACGGCTGCGAACTGCTGATCGTGCTCGGCGGTGACGGGACGCTGCTGCGCGGCGCCGAGTTCGCCCGCGCGTCCGGGGTGCCGATGCTCGGCGTCAACCTCGGCAGCGTCGGGTTCCTCGCGGAGGCCGAGCGGGACGACCTCGACAAGGTGGTCGACCGGGTGGTGAGCCGGGCGTACGAGGTCGAGGAGCGGATGACCGTCGACGTCGTCGTGCACCGCAACGGCGACATCGTGCACACCGACTGGGCGCTGAACGAGGCGGCGGTGCAGAAGGCGGGGGCCGAGAAGCTCCTCGAAGTGGTGCTGGAGATCGACGGGCGGCCGGTGACCGGGTTCGGGTGCGACGGGATCGTGCTGTCGACGCCGACCGGGTCCACCGCCTACGCGTTCTCGGCCGGCGGGCCGGTGGTGTGGCCGGAGGTGGAGGCGCTGCTGATGGTGCCGATCAGCGCGCACGCGCTGTTCGCGAAGCCGCTGGTGACGTCGCCGGACTCGGTGCTCGCGGTGGAGGTGCTGCCGCACATCCAGCCGGGGGTGCTGTGGTGCGACGGGCGGCGGACGGTGGAGCTGCCGCCGGGCGCGCGGGTGGAGGTGCGGCGGGGGGCGGTGCCGGTGCGGCTGGCGCGGCTGCACCACGCGTCGTTCACGGACCGGCTGGTCGCGAAGTTCGCGCTGCCGGTCTCCGGATGGCGGGGGGCGCCGCACTAGCGGTTCGAAGAGCGGCGCGGGGAGCGTCGGCGAGTGCGGGTGATCCGTGGCCGGCCGCGCGGTTCCTCGCGCCCCTTCGGGGCGCACCTCCACTCGCCCGGGTGACAGGGTGCCTCGCACTTCTCGGGCCCGACCTCGTAAGGTCTTCCCCGTGCTGGAAGAAATGCGGATACGGTCGCTCGGAGTCATCGACGACGCCGTCGTCGAGTTGTCGCCGGGGTTCACCGCCGTCACCGGTGAGACCGGTGCGGGCAAGACCATGGTGGTCACCAGCCTGGGGCTGCTGCTCGGTGGGCGGGCCGATCCCGCACTCGTGCGGATCGGGTCCGAGAAGGCGGTCGTGGAGGGGCGCGTCGCCGTGCCCGCCGGGGCCTCGGCGGCCGTACGGGCCGAGGAGGCCGGTGCCGAGCTGGACGACGGGGCGCTGCTGATCAGCCGTACCGTTTCCGCCGAGGGGCGCTCGCGGGCGCACCTGGGCGGGCGCAGCGTGCCCGTGGGACTGCTCGCCGAGCTCGCCGACGACCTGGTGGCCGTGCACGGCCAGACCGACCAGCAGGGGCTGCTGAAGCTGTCCCGGCAGCGGCAGGCACTCGACCGGTACGCAGGCGACCGGGTCGCCGTACCGCTGGCCAAGTACGGCGAGGCCTACCGGCGGCTGCGGGCCGTCGCCACCGAGCTGGAGGAGATCGTCACACGCGCGCGTGAGCGGGCCCAGGAGGCCGACCTGCTGCGCTACGGGCTGGACGAGATCGCGGCGGTCGAACCGCGGGCGGGCGAGGACGCCGAGCTCGCCGAGGAGGCCGAGCGGCTCGGCCACGCCGAGGCGCTGTCGTCCGCCGCGACCGCCGCGCACTCCGCGCTCGCGGGCAACCCCGAGGACCCCGAGGGCATCGACGCGACCACCCTCGTCGCGGGCGCCCACCGGGCTCTGGAGGCCGTGCGCTCGCACGATCCGGCGCTGGCCGCGCTCGCCGACCGGATCGGAGAGGTCGGCATCCTGCTCGGCGATGTGGCCGGCGAGCTCGCCGGGTACGCCGACGACCTGGACGCCGACCCGCTGCGGCTCGCCGCGGTGGAGGAACGGCGCGCCGCGCTCACCGCGCTGACCCGCAAGTACGGTGCGCCCGGCGACGGCATCGACGCGGTGCTGGCGTGGGCCGAGCAGGGCGCCGCGCGGCTCACCGAACTCGACGGCGACGACGAACGGATCGGCGAACTGACCGCCGAGCGCGACGCCCTGCGGGTCGAACTGGGAGGTCTCGCCCAGGCCTTGACCGACGCGCGCACCGAGGCCGCCGAACGCTTCGCGGCCGCGGTCACCGCCGAGCTCGGCTCCCTCGCGATGCCGCACGCGCGCGTGTCCTTCGCCATCCGGCAGACCGAGGACCCGGAGGGCGTGGAGGTCGGCGGCCGTACGGTGGCCTACGGCCCGGCCGGTGCCGACGAGGTCGAACTGCTCCTCGCCCCGCACCCGGGCGCCCCGCCCCGCCCCATCGCCAAGGGCGCCTCCGGCGGTGAGCTGTCGCGCGTGATGCTGGCGGTGGAGGTCGTCTTCGCGGGCACGGACCCGGTGCCGACGTACCTCTTCGACGAGGTCGACGCGGGCGTGGGCGGCAAGGCCGCGGTGGAGATCGGACGGCGCCTGGCCAAGCTCGCCAAGTCCGCGCAGGTGGTCGTCGTCACCCACCTTCCCCAGGTCGCCGCCTTCGCCGACCGGCAGTTGCTCGTCGAGAAGACCAACGACGGCTCGGTCACCCGCTCCGGCGTGAAGGTCCTGGAGGGCGAGGAGCGGGTGCGGGAGCTGTCCCGCATGCTGGCCGGCCAGGAGGACTCGGAGACGGCACGGGCGCACGCCGAGGAACTGCTGGCGACGGCACGGGCGGACCGCTGACCGGCCGCTGACGGAGAGCGGCGGGACGCCACCCGGCCCGCCGCTCCCCCCGCCGCCTCTTCTGCCGGGAGGCGGATGCTGCCCGCGGCGTTCCTCCCCGGTGGCGTTTCGTCACCCTCACGGGTGACACGGTTCGGCGCATTGCCCCGGCCCGCCTCGGTATGTGCGGTCTCGGAATACCCGGAACCCCGTTGTGTGCTGGCATCCTTGGGAGGGACGCGGTGCCCGGGGGAGGTGCGCGCGGTGGTGCCCTCGGCCCCGATACCTTCTGTACGTTCCCTCGTGACCGCCCCACGCCGAACCAGGAGCCCCGGCCGCGTGAGCCCCGTGAGCAGCAACGCACCGCACGGTCAGTCGCCGCTGCGCACCGTGCAGGTGCTGGGCGGCGGCAACGCCGGGAGCAGCGCGCACGTGCGTTCGCTGGCCGCCGGCCTCGTTGCGCGGGGCGTGCGGGTCACGGTGTGCTGCCCCGCCGAGGCCGATCACGCGTACGGCTTCTCGGGCGTCGGCGCCGACCATGTGCACGTGCCGCGCAGCAGCGACCCGAGCTCGGTCGCGGCACTCCGCGCCGCCTGCACGGACGCCGACCTCGTGCACGCCCACGGCCTGCACGCCTCCTTCCGCGCCGTGCTGGCGCTGAGCGGCCGCAGCACCCCGCTGATCGTCACCTGGCACAACCGGGCGCACGCCGAGGGAGCGCGGGCGCATCTGCTGCGGATGCTGGAACGGCGGGTGGTGAAGACGGCCGCCGTGGTGCTCGGCACCACCTCGGACCTGGTGGACCGGGCCCGCCGTACCGGAGCCAGGGACGCCCGGCTCGCCGCCGTGGCGCTGCCCGGCCTGCGGCGGCCCGCGGACCAGGACGAGGCGGAGCTGCTGCGGCCCAAGGTCCGGGCCGAACTCGGCGCCATGGGGCGGCCGTTGCTCGTCGCCGTCGGCTCCCTCGACCGGCACCGCGGCTACGACGTGCTGCTGGACGCGGCACATGCCTGGTGCCGCCTCGATCCGGTGCCGCTCCTGGTCATCGCCGGCGAGGGACCGCTGCGTGCGGCGTTGCAGCGGCGGATCGAGGACGAGGAGCTTCCCGTACGGCTGATCGGGCGCCGTGACGACGTCCCCGAGCTGCTCACCGCCGCCGATCTGGCGCTGCTGCCCAGCAGCTGGGAGCCCCGCTCGGTCCTCGCCCAGGAGGCCCTGCACGCGGGCGTGCCGCTCGTCGCCACCGCGGTCGGCGGCATCCCCGATCTGGTCGGGGACGCCGCCGAACTGGTCGCCTACGGCGACGCACCGGCCCTCGCCGACACCGTCGTGCGCCTGCTCGGCGACCCCGAGCGCTGCGCCGAGCTGCGCGAACGGGGTCCCCGGCAGGCGGCGAGCTGGCCCACGGAGGACGAGACTGTCGCCCAAGTCCTCAGCGTGTACGACGAGTTGACGCAGCTCAGGCCGCTGCCCTGAAGGGACTAGGGCACGTGCCTGCGCGCGCGCAGCGCCAGGCTCAACGCCAGCACCACCTGGGGGTCGTCGAGGTCGGTGCCCAGCAACTCGCCGATGCGGGCGAGCCGGTTGTAGAGGGTCTGCCGGTTGAGGTGGAGTTCGCGGGCCGTCTCCGCCTTGCGGCCCGCGTGCGCCAGATAGGTCTCCAGGGTCGGCAGCAGCGGCGGCTTGGAGCGGTGGTCGTGGTCGCGCAGCGGGCCGATCGCGCGGTCCACGAAGGCCGCCAGGTCGGGATGGTCGCGCAGCCGCCACAGCAGCAGGTCGATGTCGAGGCGCCGGGCGTCGTACCAGGGCCGGTCGGGCAGGCCCTGGGCCGCCGCCGCCGTCTCGGCCGCGTGCCGCAGTCCCGCCGACGCCGCCGCCCAGCCGCCGGCCACCCCGACCACCACGACCGGGGGAGCGGCTCCGGGGCGCTGCATCCCGGCGCGCTCCACGCCCGCCCTGAGCGCCGCCGCGACCCGGTCCGCGACCGTCGTCCGCTCCGACTCCGAGCGCAGGCCCACGAGCAGGGGCACACGGCCCTCGACCGGCCGTACCCCCAGCAGGACGGGCACGCCCACGGCCGCCAGCTCCTCGCCGACCGCCCGGGCCAGCACCGCCCAGCCCCCGCCCGGTGGCAGGGTGTCGCCGACCCGCATGACCACCGGCAGCAGCGGGCAGCCGCCGGGCTTGAAGCCGAGGACCCGGGCCTGCGCCGGGGCGTCCTTGGCGGTGATCCGGCCCTCGGCGAGATCGGTCAGGAAGTCGCCGCGCCCGCGTGCCGCCAGCTCTTCCTCCTGGCGGGCCTGCATCAGCACGACGGCCAGGATGCCGGCGGCGCGCTCGGCGGCGATCCGGTGCACGGGCGCGAGCGGCCCGCGGACCGGCAGCAGGACCAGCCGGGCCCGCACCGACCCCGCGCCCGGCCCGCCGCCCGGCACGTCCACCAGCACCGCCCCGGCCGGCGGCGGCGCGTCCTTGTGCTGGCCGCGCAGCCCCTCCCACACCTGGAGCGGATCCGCCCCCTCGGGCCCCGCCCCGGCGGCGTACAGCAGCCGGCCGTCGGCGGTCTCCAGGAAGACCGGGTTGCCGCCGAAGTCGGCCAGGATCGCCAGCACCTGCGGCACCCCGCCGCCGCCCAGCAGGGCCTCGGTGCAGCGGCGGTGCACCTCCTCGGCACGCTGGAGGAGGGCGTAGTGGTGGTTGACGATCTCGGTGTGCACCTCCTCCGTCACCGTCACGAACGGCACCTCGCGGTGCAGCACGACCAGCGGCAGCCCGGTCGCGCGGGCGGTGTCGACGAGGGTCGCGGGCAGCCGGGAGAACCGGGCGCCCAGCTCCACCACCAGGGCGGCGATGCCCCGCTCGGCGAGCGTGCGGACGAACGCCCGCTGGTCCGTCGGCCGGGTGCCCAGGCCGTAGCCGGTGGTGAGCAGCAGTTCGCCGCCCTTCAGCAGCGAGGCGATGTTCGGCACCTCGCCCGCGTGCACCCAGCGCACGGTACGGCCCAGCCGGTCGGCGCCCGCCAGGATCTCCGGCAGGCCGCTGCGCAGCGTGGGCAGCTCCAGCGCCCGCTGCACGGTGATCCCGGCGCCCGGGGAGTCGGGTCCGCTGCCCGTACCACTGCTCATGGAGCGGACGCTACCTGGGCGAACGCCTCCACGGCACCTTTCACGGCGACCGGCGCCGCTACCCCCCGTACGCGCCCGACGCCGTCAGTCGCAGCGCCGTGTCGATCAGCGGCACGTGGCTGAACGCCTGCGGGAAGTTCCCCACCTGCCGCTTCAGCCGCGGATCCCACTCCTCCGCCAGCAGCCCGAGGTCGTTGCGCAGCGCGAGCAGCTTCTCGAACAGCTTGCGTGCCTCGTCGACGCGCCCGATCATCGCGAGGTCGTCGGCCATCCAGAACGAGCACGCCAGGAAGGCACCCTCGTCACCGGGGAGCCCGTCCACCCCCTCGTCGCCGCCCGAGGTCGGGTAGCGCAGGATGAAGCCGTCCGACGTGGACAGCTCGCGCTGGATCGCCTCGATGGTGCCGATGACCCGCTTGTCGTCCGGCGGCAGGAACCCCATCTGGGGGATCAGCAGCAGCGACGCGTCCAGCTCCTGCGAGCCGTACGACTGGGTGAAGGTGTTGCGCTCCTTGTCGTAGCCGCGCTCGCAGACGTCCCGGTGGATGTCGTCGCGCAGCTCCTTCCAGCGCTCCAGCGGGCCGTCCGCGTCCCCGGACTCGATCAGCTTGATGGTGCGGTCGACGGCGACCCAGGCCATCACCTTGGAGTGCACGAAGTGCCGGCGCGGCCCGCGCACCTCCCAGATGCCCTCGTCCGGCTCGTCCCAGTGGTCCTCCAGGTAGCGGATCAGCTTCAGCTGGAGGAGGGACGCGTAGTCGTTGCGGGCGAGGCCGGTCATGTGGGCCAGGTGCAGGGCCTCGGTGACCTCGCCGTAGACGTCCAGCTGGAGCTGGTGGGCGGCGCCGTTGCCCACCCGGACCGGCGCCGAGTTCTCGTAGCCGGGCAGCCAGTCCAGCTCGGCCTCGCCCAGCTCGCGCTCGCCCGCGATGCCGTACATGATCTGCAGGTTCTCGGGGTCGCCGGCGACCGCGCGCAGCAGCCACTCGCGCCAGGCGCGCGCCTCCTCGCGGTAGCCGGTGCGCAGCAGGGAGGACAGGGTGATGGCCGCGTCGCGCAGCCAGGTGTAGCGGTAGTCCCAGTTGCGGACGCCGCCGATGTCCTCCGGCAGGGAGGTCGTCGGCGCGGCGACGATGCCGCCGGTGGGGGCGTAGGTGAGGGCCTTGAGGGTGATCAGCGAGCGGATCACGGCCTCGCGGTACGGGCCGTGGTACGTGCAGTGCTCGACCCACTCCCGCCAGAAGTCCTCGGTCGCCTCCAGCGACTGCTCCGGCTCCGGCAGCGGCGGCGGCTCCTTGTGCGAGGGCTGCCACGAGATGGTGAACGCGATCCGGTCACCAGGGGCCACGGTGAAGTCCGCGTAGGTGGTCAGCGACTTGCCGTAGGTCTCCGCCGAGGTGTCGAACCACACCGAGTCGGGGCCGGCCACGGCGACCGTGCGGCCCTCGTGCTTGTGCACCCAGGGGACCACCCGGCCGTACGAGAACCGCATCCGCAGCACCGAGCGCATCGGCACCCGGCCGGTGACGCCCTCGACGATGCGGATCAGCTGGGGCGCGCCGTCACGCGGGGGCATGAAGTCGGTGACCCGGACCGTGCCGCGCGGGGTGTCCCACTCCGACTCCAGGATCAGCGAGTCGCCGCGGTAGGTGCGGCGCGCCGCGGTCGGGGGCTGGGAGTCGGCCGCGTGCGCCGGGCCGAGCCGCCAGAAGCCGTGTTCCTCCGTGCCGAGCAGACCGGCGAAGATGGCATGCGAGTCGAAGCGGGGCAGGCACAGCCAGTCCACCGTGCCGTCCCGGCAGACCAGGGCAGCGGTCTGCATGTCTCCGATGAGTGCGTAGTCTTCGATGCGCCCGGCCACGTGCAACTCCAGTCGAACGGCCACGTCACCCCCCAGGCAGAGGGGGGCTGTCGCTAGTGCGGTCAAGGGGGGTTGTTGTTGTGCGTCGTTAAGCGGTGAAGCAAAGCAGCCCGCCGTGCCCTGAGGCAAAACGACAGTCATAGCTCAACGAACTGCCGAGCTCTCGTGTTCCGACAGTGACGGGCGGGGGTGTGCCGTCTTCTCCGGCCGGCTCGGCAGTGAGTGTCCGAGCAGGATACGACGCACGTAGATGATCTGCGTGCCGCTCCGGGCAACCCGTGTGGTCCGAACGGGTGAGCCCCGAGTGAAAAGCCGGTAAGCAGGACTCCACTCCGTGCCGGGCTGTGTGCGGAGCGTGGCCGGAAGCCATCTCCGCGCGGCGCTGATACCCTGGTAGCCCGTGGACCGGTGGGCTCGAAACCCCCGAACCGCAGCGACGGCCCCACCCCCGGAAACTCCCGGGCGGCAGCCGTACCGCACGACAGATCGCGACCACGGGAGCCCCCTCTTGGCCATGCCGCCGAAAGCCACGACGACCAAGCACATCTTCGTCACCGGGGGTGTCGCCTCCTCGCTCGGCAAGGGCCTGACGGCCTCCAGCCTGGGCATGCTGCTCAAGGCCCGGGGCCTGCGCGTCGTGATGCAGAAGCTCGACCCGTACCTGAACGTCGACCCGGGCACGATGAACCCCTTCCAGCACGGTGAGGTCTTCGTCACCAACGACGGTGCCGAGACCGACCTGGACATCGGCCACTACGAGCGTTTCCTCGACCGTGACCTGGACGGCTCCGCCAACGTCACCACAGGTCAGGTCTATTCGACGGTGATCGCGAAGGAACGGCGTGGCGAGTACCTGGGCGACACGGTCCAGGTCATCCCGCACATCACCAACGAGATCAAGCACCGCATCCGCCGTATGGCCACCGACGAGGTCGACGTCGTCATCACCGAGGTCGGCGGCACGGTCGGCGACATCGAGTCGCTGCCGTTCCTGGAGACCGTCCGCCAGGTCCGGCACGAGGTCGGCCGGGACAACGTCTTCGTGGTGCACATCTCGCTCCTGCCCTACATCGGCCCCTCCGGGGAGCTGAAGACCAAGCCGACCCAGCACTCGGTCGCCGCCCTGCGCAACATCGGCATCCAGCCGGACGCGATCGTGCTGCGCTGCGACCGCGAGGTCCCCACCGCCATCAAGCGCAAGATCTCGCTGATGTGCGACGTCGACGAGGCCGCGGTCGTGGCCTGCCCGGACGCCCGCTCGATCTACGACATCCCGAAGACCGTGCACGGCGAGGGCCTGGACGCCTACGTCGTCCGCAAGCTGGACCTGCCGTTCCGTGACGTGGACTGGCGGACCTGGGACGACCTGCTCGACCGCGTGCACAACCCCGACCACGAGATCACCCTCGCGCTGGTCGGCAAGTACATCGACCTGCCCGACGCCTACCTCTCGGTCACCGAGGCGCTGCGCGCCGGCGGCTTCGCCAACCGGGCCCGCGTGAAGATCAAGTGGGTGACCTCGGACGACTGCAAGACCCAGGCCGGCGCGGCGGCCCAGCTCTCCGACGTCGACGGCATCTGCATCCCGGGCGGCTTCGGTGACCGCGGCGTGCTCGGCAAGGTCGGCGCCATCCGCTACGCCCGCGAGAACCGGATCCCGCTGCTCGGGCTCTGCCTCGGCCTGCAGTGCATCGTGATCGAGGCCGCCCGCAACCTGGCCGGCATCCCGGACGCCAACTCCACCGAGTTCGACCCGGCCACCGGCCACCCGGTCATCTCCACCATGGCCGAGCAGCTGGACATCGTCGCCGGCGAGGGCGACATGGGCGGCACCATGCGGCTGGGCATGTACCCGGCCAAGCTGGCCGAGGGTTCCATCGTGCGCGAGGTGTACGACGGCAAGGAGTACGTCGAGGAGCGGCACCGGCACCGCTACGAGGTGAACAACGCCTACCGCGCGGAGCTGGAGAAGAAGGCCGGCATCCTGTTCTCCGGCACCTCCCCGGACGGCAAGCTCGTCGAGTACGTCGAGTACCCGCGCGACGTCCACCCCTACCTGGTCGCCACCCAGGCCCACCCGGAGCTGCGCTCCCGCCCGACCCGCCCGCACCCGCTCTTCGCGGGCCTGGTGAAGGCGGCGGTCGCGCGGCAGCAGGGCGCCGTCGAGCTGGGGAATTCGAAGTAACACACCGGTTGTACGGTGGCCGGGGCGCATACCTTCAAAGGTGAGCACCCCGGTTTTCTTCTCTGCAGGTGGCAGGCGCGTGGAAGGGCGGCACGGCATGACGATCAAGGACACCCCCGAGGAGTGGGAGATCCGGGCGACCGAGACCCCCTTCGTGGGCAACAAGACCTCGGTCCGCACCGACGAGGTGGTCATGCCCGACGGCACGGTGGTCCGCCGCGACTACCAGGTGCACCCCGGCTCGGTCGCCGTCCTCGCCCTCGACGAGGAGGACCGGGTGCTGCTCATCCGCCAGTACCGGCACCCGGTCCGGCAGAAGCTCTGGGAGATCCCGGCCGGCCTGCTCGACGTCCCCGGTGAGAACCCGCTGCACGCCGCCCAGCGCGAGCTCTACGAGGAGGCGCACGTCAAGGCCGAGGACTGGCGGGTGCTGACCGACGTGTACACCACGCCCGGCGGCTGCGACGAGGCCGTACGGGTCTTCCTGGCCCGCGATCTGGCGGAGGCCGAGGGGGAGCGGTTCGCGTCGGAGCACGAGGAGACCGACCTGGAGTACGCGCGCGTGCCGGTGGACGACCTGGTGCGCCTGATCCTCGCCGGCGACCTGCACAACACCTGCCTGGTCACCGGTGTCCTCTCGCTGGTCGCCGCCCGCACCGGTGACGGCCTCGACGCCCTGCGCCCGGCCGACGCACCCTGGCCGGCCCGCCCCTTCGAGTCCTGACCCGCCGACCGGGTGACCGGTATGACCATCGCCTGATCCGATCGGGCGATGCGTCCGTCGTGCTCCGTCGTGCTCCGCCCGGAACGTCCGCGCACGTGAACTAGGCTCGACGCCATTGAGCCGAAACGCCCGAACCGGAGCCCCGGCGGGCCTGCGTGTGCGGTGGGACGGGAGTGTGGCCCGTGACGGATCAGGCGGTGGACACAGGCGGCGCACGGCGTTCGACGCCCGCGGCCACGGACGACCGGTTCCTGGGCCGTACAAGGGAGTTGAAGGAACTGTGCGCTGACATCGAGCGCGCGGGCCTGGACACCATCGCCGGCCGCAAGGCGCCCCGCGCCCGGGTGCTGCTGATCGCGGGCAGGCCCGGCTCCGGGCGCACCGCCCTCGCCGAGGAACTCGTCCGGCAGGTCGCCCCCGACTACCCCGACGGGGTGCTGCGCGCCCGCCTCGCCGAGCCCGACGGCACCCCGGTGCCGACCGAGCGCACCGCCCGCGACCTGCTCACCGCCCTGCGCCTGCCCACCCCGGCCGGCGCCGCCGCGGACGACCTCACCCACGCCGTGCGCACGGCCCTCGCCGGACGCCGGATGCTGCTCCTGCTCGACGACGCGCCCGGCGCCGAAGAGGTCGACGTCCTGCTCCCCGACACCCCGGACTGCCTGGCCGTCGCCGTCTCCGGCGGCCCGCTCACCGGGATCTCGGACGTCCGGCCGTGCACGCTGGGCGGTCTGGACACCAAGTCGGCCGTGACACTGCTCAGCCGGTACACCGGGGCGGTCCGCATCACCGTCGACCCCAGGTCCGCCGAGTCCCTGGTCGAGGCGTGCCAGGCACAGCCCGCCGCGCTCGCCCTGGCCGGCGGCTGGCTCGCCGCCCGCCCCCAGGCGGCCGTCTCCGACCTCGCCAAACGGCTGCACGCCGAGCCGGACGACGCCACCGCGCTGGCCCGGGTCTTCCGGTTCGCGCACGACCAGCTGCCGGACCGGTCCGCCCGGATACTGCGCCTGCTCAGCCTTGCCCCGGCCGGGCTGGCCGACCCGCACACCGCCTCCGCCCTGGCCGGCTGCTCGGTCGACACCGCCCGCACCACCCTGGACGAGCTGGTCCGCCTGGGCCTGCTGCGCCCCGTGGCCTCCCCGCTGCCCCAGTACGAGGTCCCCGGCTGCCTGCACCCGCTGCTCCGGGCGCTGGCCGAGAACCAGGAGCGGGCCGGGGAGCTCCAGCTGGCCCGCGCCCGGATGCTGGAGCGCACCGTACGGCTGTTGCAGTCCTGCCGGGCGATCACCGAGACCGACAACCCGCAGGCCCGGGAGAAGCTCCAGGCGCTCCCCCGTGAGCTGCGCTTCCCCACCCCCCGGGCCGCCGCCGACTGGCTGTACGCCCGGCGCCCGGCCCTGCTGGCCGCGGCCCGCGCGGCGGTCGCCGACGGCGAGCTCGACACACTGGCCCGCCGCCTGATGGCGCAGCTGGTCAAGGCCATGGTGGCACACCTCGGCACCCAGGCCGCGGCCTCCGACCTGTACGGCATCCACGGTCTCGTGCTCGACGTCGCCCGGCGCCGCGGGCTGCACCGCGAGCAGGCCGCCGCGCTGCTGAACCTCGGCGACCTGGACGCGCAGACCGGACGCACGGCGGCCGCGCTGGTGCGCTATCGGTCCGCGCTGGACGCCGGACGCCGCGCACATGACCCGTACGCGACCGGTCGCGCAATGGAATCCGTAGGTGGCGCGTACCAGGAGCTCGGCGACTACGACCGGGCCGCCGACTGGTTCGGCCGGGCCCTCGCCGAGCGCCTGGCCCGCGGCGAGCGCGCCGAGGCGGCCCGGCTGTACGGCCGGATCGCCGGCGCGCACACCTACGCGGGCCGGTACGGCGAGGCGCTGCGGGCCTGGCGGGCGGCTGTTTCCGGCCACCGGAAGAACGGTGATGTCCCTGCGCAGGCAAGGGCGTTGAGCGAGCTGGCGCGGGTCCAGGAGTACGCCGGCCGGCCCGAGGAGTCGCTGCGCACCTGCCAGGAGGCGGTCGAGTGGGCGCGCCGCGCCGAGGACACCCGGCTCCAGGCGGCGCTCCAGCTGCGGCTCGCCGACACGCTGGAGCGACTGGGCGACTCCACCGCCGCGAGCCTGCACCGGTCGGCCGCCGAGCGCATGCTGGGTGAGGAGCCGCGGGACCTCTGCGAGCCCGTGGAGCCCGGCTCTGACCCGGAACACGGCGCTAACACCTGCGAAATCCGCAGTACATCCGGCGAAGATTGATGCAATGAAAGGCTAGACAGCCGGAACGCCTTCATTAAACTGGCTCTGCCGCCGGTTCTTCCGCGGTGTCTCCTGGTATGCCGCCGCATGCCGGGTATGTGCAGCTATGCCCCCACACACCCTCTGAGCCAAGGACCGTGATCGACGTGAAGGTCGGCATCCCCCGCGAGGTCAAGAACAACGAGTTCCGGGTGGCCATCACCCCGGCCGGCGTGCATGAGCTGGTGCGCCACGGCCACCAGGTCGTCGTCGAGCGTGGCGCGGGCCTCGGCTCGTCGATCCCGGACGACGAGTACGTGGCCGCGGGTGCCGCGATCCTGGACACCGCCGACGAGGTGTGGGCCACCGCCGACCTGCTGCTGAAGGTCAAGGAGCCGATCGCGGAGGAGTACCACCGCCTCCGCAAGGACCAGACCCTCTTCACGTACCTGCACCTGGCCGCCTCCAAGGAGTGCACGGACGCCCTCCTGGAGTCCGGCACCACGGCGATCGCCTACGAGACCGTCGAGCTGCCGAGCCGCGCGCTCCCGCTGCTCGCGCCCATGTCCGAGGTGGCCGGCCGGCTCGCCCCGCAGGTGGGCGCCTATCACCTGATGCGCGCCGCGGGCGGCCGTGGCGTCCTGCCCGGCGGTGTCCCGGGCGTGCTGCCCGCCAAGGCCGTCGTCATCGGCGGCGGCGTCTCCGGCTGGAACGCCGTGCAGATCGCCATCGGCATGGGCTTCGACGTGACCCTGCTCGACCGCGACATCAACAAGCTGCGCGAGGCCGACCGGATCTTCGGCACCAAGGTCAAGGCCGTCATGTCCAACTCCTTCGAGCTGGAGAAGGCCTGCCTGGAGGCCGACCTCGTGATCGGCGCCGTGCTCATCCCGGGCGCCAAGGCCCCCAAGCTCGTCACCAACGAGCTGGTCTCCCGGATGAAGCCGGGAAGTGTCCTTGTCGACATCGCGATCGACCAGGGCGGCTGCTTCGAGGACTCCCGTCCCACCACGCACGCCGAGCCGACCTTCAAGGTCCACGAGTCGGTCTTCTACTGCGTCGCCAACATGCCCGGCGCGGTGCCCAACACCTCCACCTACGCGCTCACCAACGCCACGCTGCCGTACATCGTGTCGCTCGCGGACAACGGCTGGGCGGAGGCGCTGCGCCGCGACGCCGCGCTCGCCAAGGGGCTCAACACCCATGACGGCAAGGTGGTCTACAAGGAGGTCGCCGAGGCGCACGGCCTGGACCACGTGGACCTCGACACGCTGATCGGCTGAGCCGGACCGACCGGCAAGTCACCTTTTCGTAAAGGCGATACGTCAACAAGCCGCATCAAGCACGCACAACCGGCCGGACCTTGCCCGACAAGGTCCGGCCGGATGTGTGTATGGTCACTTTGCGACTTGCGGTCAACTCGCCTCGAACGTAACCCTTCGACCGATTCGCACACCGGTGAAACCTGCTGTGCGACGGCCGTACGCCCTTGACAGCGGGATGTTTCATTGCCGACACATCCTGCCGGGTCCGGCGGATTGTGTTGCTGCGAACGCCCGACACGCCATAGAGTCGCCAACCGTCGGCATAGTGCCACGCTGACCTGTCTAGAAGTTTCCTGGTCACCAAGGAGGTAAGACGACTTGTGAATGAGTCGACATTTTCTCCCGGGGGTGGTCAACCAGGAATGCCGGTACGGGGCCAGGGTCCCGCGGGGTTCGAGGCTGTCGGCTCCGTCGCGGTGCGTACCTTCGCAGCAGCCCAGAGTCCGCTGACCACGCGGACAGCACACCAGAGCATGGATGGCCATCACGTGAACGCCATGGCCGGCGACGGAAGTGGCGCGCCCCACAACCAATTCGCCGACTACGACGAACTGCCCGACGGGCACTTCTACGACCCCGACGCCGAGTACGAGCCCGATCCGGAGTACGCGGCCACGCTCGCGCCCGACGCTGCCCGCCAGCGCCGTGAGCGCGTCGGCCCGACCGGGCGCCCGCTGCCGTACTTCCCGATCCCGGGCCCGGTGACCAGTCACGGCCCCGCGACGATCATCGCGATGTGCAACCAGAAGGGCGGCGTCGGCAAGACCACGTCGACCATCAACCTGGGTGCCGCGCTCGCGGAGTACGGCCGGCGGGTGCTGCTCGTGGACTTCGACCCGCAGGGCGCGCTGTCGGTCGGTCTCGGCGTCAACCCGATGGAGCTCGACCTCACCGTCTACAACCTGCTCATGGAGCGGGGCATGGCGGCCGACGAGGTCCTCCTGAAGACCGCGGTCCCCAACATGGACCTGCTGCCCTCCAACATCGACCTGTCGGCCGCCGAGGTCCAGCTGGTCTCGGAGGTCGCCCGCGAGTCGACGCTGCAGCGCGCCCTCAAGCCGCTGCTGCCCGACTACGACTACATCGTGATCGACTGTCAGCCCTCGCTCGGCCTGCTCACGGTCAACGCGCTGACGGCCGCCCACAAGGTGATCGTGCCGCTGGAGTGCGAGTTCTTCGCCCTGCGTGGCGTCGCCCTGCTGACCGAGACGATCGAGAAGGTCCAGGAGCGGCTCAACCCGGATCTGGAGCTCGACGGCATCCTCGCCACGATGTACGACTCGCGCACGGTGCACAGCCGGGAGGTGCTGGCCCGTGTGGTCGAGGCGTTCGACGACCACGTCTACCACACGGTCATCGGCCGCACGGTCCGCTTCCCGGAGACCACGGTCGCCGGTGAGCCGATCACCACGTACGCCTCCAACTCCGTCGGTGCCGCCGCCTACCGCCAGCTCGCCAGGGAGGTGCTCGCCCGGTGTCACGCCGAGTGAGTCTGCCCGGGGCCGACGAACTGTTCCGTACGACCGGGGGGATGGCGCTGCAGCCGTCCAGCCCCAGGCGCCCGGCCAACGGCGAGGCCCGGGTGCCGGCTCCCGCGGGGGAGAGCGACGAGACGGCGGCCGCGGCCGCCGAGGACGTGCCCCAGTCGGTGCCCGTGCAGGGCGGCGACGGGGAGGGCGCGGAGCACGTGGCGGCGGAGGCCGAGCCGGTCGACGCCGGGGAGTCCCGCAACCACGGGGCGCAGGCCACGGTGGCGCCCTCCGGGCAGCGCCGGCAGGGGGCGCAGGAAGGTTCTGGCGTCGACCCCCAGGCCCAGCCGCGCAAGCGCGGTGGCCGGGCGCCGGCCCGGCGGCCCAGCGGTCGCGAGCGGCACGACGAGAAGATCACCGTCTACGTCTCCGCCGAGGAGCTCATGGACCTGGAGCACGCCCGTCTGGTGCTCCGGGGTGAGCACGGGCTGGCCGTGGACCGGGGCCGGATCGTCCGCGAGGCGGTCGCCGTGGTCCTGGCCGACCTGGAGTCCCGCGGTGACGCGAGCATCCTCGTACGACGGCTGCGGGGCCGTTAGGGGTAGCCTGCGGGGGCTATGACCTCGAACGACGTTCCCGCATCCGGTGCCTCCTCCGGCGGACGTCGGCGTGCGCTGGGGAGGGGGCCGGGGGGTGCGCCTCCGGCGCAGGAAGCGGTACCCCTGGTGGACGGGGGGCCGTCGTCCGCTGAGGTCGTGGGTCCGGCCGAGGCCGGTGGGGCGTTGTGCCCACCCACCCCCACCCTCGACTTCGCTCAAGCGGGGGGACCCCCATCGCCCAGCGGAACGCCTGCCCACAACGCCGGGGCGCCTGAGGAAGCATCCGGCGCTGCAGAAACCCCCGACGGTGTCTTCAAGGTGCGGCTGGCCAACTTCGAAGGGCCCTTCGACCTCCTTCTCCAGCTGATCTCCAAGCACAAGCTGGACGTCACCGAGGTCGCGCTGTCCAAGGTGACCGACGAGTTCATGGCGCACATCCGGGCCATGGGGCCGGACTGGGACCTGGACCAGACGACCGAGTTCCTCGTCGTCGCCGCCACGCTGCTCGACCTGAAGGCCGCGCGGCTGCTGCCCGCCGCCGAGGTCGAGGACGAGGCCGACCTGGCGCTGCTGGAAGCCAGGGACCTGCTGTTCGCGCGGCTGCTGCAGTACCGGGCGTACAAGCAGATCGCCGACATCTTCAACCGGCGCCTGGACGACGAGGCCCGCCGCTGGCCTCGTACCGTCGGCCTGGAACCGCACCTCGCCGAGCTGCTGCCCGAGGTCGTCATCAGCATCGGCCCGGAGGGGTTCGCCAAGCTCGCGGTCAAGGCGATGCAGCCCAGGCCCAAGCCGCAGGTGTACGTCGACCACATCCACGCCCCGCTGGTCAGCGTGCAGGAGCAGGCCGGGATCGTGGTGGCGCGGCTGCGCGAGCTGGGGGAGGCCAGCTTCCGGGTGCTCGTCGAGGACACCGACAACACGCTCACCGTCGTCGCCCGTTTCCTGGCCCTCCTGGAGCTGTACCGGGAGAAGGCCGTGGCCCTCGACCAGGAGACCGCCCTCGGCGATCTGATCGTGCGGTGGACCGGCGGGGACGCGGGAACCCAGCCGACGGTGACCGACGAGTTCGACCGGCCGCCCGAGCCGCCCAAGGAGGAGAAGGCGTGAGCGAGGAGACCACCGAGCTGCCGGCGGGCCTGCGGCCCGTCGCCGAACTCGACCTCAAGCCGGCCCTGGAGGCGGTGCTCATGGTGGTGGACGAGCCCGCCACCGCCGAGCACCTGGCCAAGCTCCTGGAGCGGCCCAAGCAGACGATCACGAAGGCGCTGCGGGCGCTGGCCGAGGAGTACACGGCGCAGGGGCGCGGCTTCGAGCTGCGGTTCGTGGCGGGCGGCTGGCGCTTCTACACGCGCGCCGCGTACGCGCCCGCCGTCGAGCGGCTGGTCCTGGAGGGGCAGACCGCCCGGCTCACCCAGGCCGCCCTGGAGACCCTCGCGGTCGTCGCCTACCGCCAGCCGGTGAGCCGCAGCCGGGTCTCCGTCGTCCGCGGGGTCAACTGCGACGGTGTGATGCGCACCCTGCTCCAGCGCGGTCTGGTCGAGGAGGCGGGCGCGGAACCCGAAACAGGTGCGATCCTGTACAGGACGACGAACTACTTCCTGGAGCGGATGGGCCTGCGCGGTCTGGACGAGCTCCCGGAGCTCGCGCCCTTCCTCCCGGAGGCGGAGGCGATCGAGGCCGAGACCCAGGAGGGCGTGCCGTCGTTCGATCCGGACGCTCCGGATTCCGAGGACGCAGACGACAAGACGGAACTTTGATGCGAAGCAGCAGCGGCAGGAACAGCAGCGGAAACAACGGCGGGAGCCGTGGTGGCAACAGCGGCGGCCGCGGCGGGAGCAGCGGTGGACGCGGTAACTACCGCGGCGCCGGGAACGCCCGCGACGACAAGCAGGGCGGCCGGCCGAAGAAGCCGCGCCCCGAGGAGCGGCGCTACGACGTGGGTCCCGGCGCCACCCAGGACGGCCCGAAGTCGGGCCGTGGCGCCTCGGCGCGCGGCGGCGCCAAGGGCGGCCCCCGGCAGGGGCAGAGCACCGGGCGCGGCCGTTCGGTCCCGGCGAGCTCCCGTGAGTACGACGCCCGCGCGGAGGAGCGCAACCGGGAGCGGTACGCGGGCAAGAAGGACGTGAAGCTGCCCAAGACCTTCCCGGGCGCCGAGCAGGAGGGCGAGCGCCTGCAGAAGGTCCTCGCCCGCGCGGGCTACGGTTCCCGGCGCGCCTGCGAGGAGCTGATCGAGCAGGCCCGTGTCGAGGTCAACGGCGAGATCGTCCTGGAGCAGGGCAAGCGCGTCGACCCGGAGAAGGACGAGGTCCGTGTCGACGGCCTGACGGTCGCCACGCAGTCGTACCAGTTCTTCTCGCTGAACAAGCCGGCCGGTGTCGTCTCCACCATGGAGGACCCCGACGGGCGGCAGTGCCTCGGCGACTACGTCACCAACCGGGAGACCCGGCTCTTCCACGTGGGACGCCTGGACACCGAGACCGAGGGCGTCATCCTGCTCACCAACCACGGCGAGCTGGCGCACCGGCTGACCCACCCCAAGTACGGCGTGAAGAAGACCTACCTCGCGCACATCGTCGGCCCGATCCCGCGCGACCTGGGCAAGAAGCTCAAGGACGGCATCCAGCTGGAGGACGGGTACGCGCGCGCGGACCACTTCCGGGTGGTCGAGCAGACCGGCAAGAACTACCTGGTCGAGGTGACCCTGCACGAGGGGCGCAAGCACATCGTGCGCCGCATGCTGGCGGAGGCCGGCTTCCCGGTCGACAAGCTGGTGCGGGTCGCCTTCGGGCCGATCACCCTGGGGGACCAGAAGTCGGGCTGGCTGCGCCGCCTGTCCAACACCGAGGTCGGGATGCTCATGAAGGAAGTCGACCTCTAGGACGCCTCGGAAGCCCCGCGAAGGGGCCTGCGCGGCTCTTTGACGGCCGGTCCCGGGTTCTCCGGGGCCGGCCGTCGTCATGCCCGCGAACAGGGCGCCGGCGGCCACCGACGGCTTGCGTGCGCACCCTCCCCTCTTTATAGTCGTGAGGACTATTAGTCGGATCGATGACCGAGGGGGTGGACGGGCGCATGCAGGGCTACGACAAGTACGCCTTCGAACCCTTCGCCGTCACCGTCGACCTCGCCGTCCTCACCCTCCGCGCCGGCGCCCTGCACGTGCTGCTCGTCGAGCGCGGACAGGAGCCGTACGCCGGACAGTGGGCGCTGCCCGGCGGCTTCCTGCTGCCGCGGGAGTCGGCCGAGACGGCGGCCCGGCGGGAACTCGCCGAGGAGACCGGCCTGTCGGACGTGTCCGGACTGCACCTGGAGCAGCTGCGGACCTACAGCGAGCCCGATCGCGACCCGAGGATGCGCGTCGTCTCCGTCGCCTTCACCGCGCTGCTGCCCGACGCCCCCGAACCGCACGGCGGCGGCGACGCGGCCCAGGCGCGCTGGCTGCCCTGCGACCCGGGCCGGCCGCTCGCCTTCGACCACGACCGGATCCTGGCCGACGCCCGGGAACGGGTCGGCGCGCGGCTGGAGTACAGCTGTCTCGCCACCGCCTTCTGCCCGCCCGAGTTCACGCTCGGCGAGCTGCAGCACGTCTACGAGACCGTGTGGGGCGTCGCCCTGGACCGCCCCAACTTCCGCCGCAAGGTGCTCACCACCCCCGGCTTCGTCGAACCCGTCCCCGGTGCAGCCCGGCTGACCGGTGGCCGCGGCAAACCGGCCGCCCTCTACCGCGCGGGCACCGCCACCGCGCTCCACCCGCCCCTGCTCCGCCCGTCCCGGGAAGGACGCCCCGCATGACCGCGAACATCGGCGACAAGCGCGCCGCCACCGGCTCCCTGATCGGCCTCGCCCTCGGGGACGCACTCGGCTTCCCCACCGAGTTCAACGACGTGCCGTCCATCCTCGCCAAGTTCGGGCCGTGGCGGGAGATGGAGCTGCCGCGGCGGGCCCTCGTCTCGGACGACACCCAGATGACCCTCGCCGTGGCGCACGCGATGCGCACCGCCATGGACCGCGGGGTGCTCGCGCCCAAGCGGCTGGAGCGGCCGCTGCGCGAGGAGTTCGTGAACTGGTACCAGTCGCCCGAGAACAACCGGGCACCCGGCCGGACCTGCCTGCGGGCCTGCAACCTGCTGAAGGAGGAGGGGCGGCTCTGGCAGGACGCCAGCCAGATCGACTCCAAGGGCTGCGGCGCCAACATGCGGGTCGCGCCCGTCGGGCTCGCGCCCGGACTGAGCGACGAACAGCGTGCCGGGGCCGCCCAGTTGCAGTCCGCGCTCACCCACGGCCACCCCACCGCCCTGGCCGCCTCGGACCTCACCGCGCGGGCCGTGCACCTGCTCGCGCAGGGGGCCGAACCGGACGGTCTCGTCGGGCAGTTGCGGTCGTACGCCCGGGAGAACCGCACCCGCTACCACCACAGCTGGCTCGGCGACCTGTGGACGCGCAGCCACGACGCCACCCCCGAGGCTTTCATCGCGCGCGGCTGGGACGAGTGCCTGGAGATCCTCGACCGTCTCCAGGAGGCTGTGCGGACCGCCTCGCCGGAGGCCGACCCCTGCCTGGCCACCGGCGCCGGCTGGATCGCCGAGGAGGCCCTGGCCACCGGTCTGCTCTGCTTCCTGCTCTTCCCCGGCGAGCCGCTGCTCGCGCTGCGCCGGGCCGCCTGCTCCTCCGGAGACTCGGACTCGATCGCCTGCCTCACCGGGGCCTTCGCGGGCGCCTGGCTGGGCGGGGACGCCTGGCCGACGGAGTGGGCCGACCGGATCGAGTACGGCGGCGACCTGCTCACCCTGGGCGCGCTCTGGGACGCCTGACGGCGTGATCGACGGCCTGCCGCCCGCCCAGGTGCTCCCCGTGCGCCCGGAGGGCTGAGTCCCGGCGGGCCCGGAACAGGAAGTCGGCCACGCGCGCGTGGTCCGGTTCCGCCGGGAGCGGGCTGCCCCGCAGGGCCCGCTCGGTCTCTGTGGCGAGCCGGGCCATCCGGGTCTCGACCTCCGCCCAGGAGACCTCGCCCCGCTTCACGGCCAGGAACTGCGCGCGGCGGTCGCCGACGTCGATCGTCAGCTCGCCGGTGCGCAGCAGGTCGCGGGCGCTGGTCAGAAGCCGCAGCAGGTGCATCGCGTGCTTCCAGCGCGGGGCGCCGTGCACGCGGAGGTCCGCGTCGAGCTTGCGGCGCTGGCCGAGGGCGTACCGGGTGAAGGTGTCGTGGGCGCGCCGGGAGAGGAAGGCGCCGCGCAGGGCGAGCAGTTCGCGGCCGGTGTCGTCGACGTGCTCGACCAGGGGCGAGTGCAGGCACTCCAGGATGTTCGGGTCGGCCCGCAGCGCCAGCTCGCAGAACCGTTCCAGCTCCCAGGAGAACCGCTCCTCGCCCGGCCCCTCGACATGGGTCGGCGGCTTCTCGAAGCCCCAGAACAGGGGAGTGGGGGCGAGGAACACGCCCCGGCGGTCGGTGTCGCTGCCCGCCGTGGCCAGGCCGAAGGCGCGCGACCCCATGACACAGGCGTAGATCGTGTGGTCGCGTACCAGGTCCTCGGGCTGCATGCCCGGGAGCGTACGCGGCCGGTCACCCCCGAATGATCGAATTTCCGCTGATCATGATCGACTCCGCCGGCAGTGGCCTGGTCGCCGGGCCGTGGGCCACCGCGCCGTCGGCGATGTGGAACCTGCTGCCGTGGCAGGGGCAGTCGATGGTGCCGTCAGCCACCCGGTTCACCGTGCAGCCCATGTGGGTGCAGATCGCCGAGAAGGCCTTGAACTCGCCCTTCGTCGGCTGGGTCACCACGATCCTCTGCTCCTTGAAGATCATGCCGCCGCCCTCCGGGATCTCACTCGTCCGCGCCAGCGCCTTCCCGGCGGACGCGCTCGCCGGTCCGGAGGCGGATGAACCCGCGGTGGGCGATCCTGCGGTGGGCGATCCTTCAGTGGGCGACGGGGGCGCGGCAGGTGTCTCGGACGAGCTGGAGGAGCTGTTGCCACTGTTGTTGCCGCAACCCACGCAGGTCGCCACGAGCGCCGCGGTACCGGTCGTGAGCACGGTGCGCCGAGTGGAGCCGTCGGTCATGTCGTCACCCCGAACGTGCGGAAGAACCAGAAGGCTGACGTCAGCCGGACGGCCAGCCGGGCAGTCGCTCCGAGCGGAGCAGCAGCATCGTGGCACCGAAAGACGCACATACGAAGCAAATCGGGGCGGAGAGCAATGAAACAGGCGATGTTTCGCCCCGAGTGGCGGAAGCGGGCACCACACGTGACATTGGGGCCATGGCGGGCGACGGTCCCGAAAGCCCGCAGCGTCTCAGCGGGCGGGCGCGGCACACGGTCCCGGCGGCGGTCTGACTAGGCTGGCCGGACCAAGAGGCCGACGTCAGAAGAGGAGCAGCGCCGTGGCGGTACGAGCGGTCCGGGGGGCCGTCCAGCTGGAGCGGGACGAGGCCGGGCACATGGACGAACAGGTCGGAGCGCTGCTCACGGCCGTCCTGGAGCGCAACGGCCTGACCGCCGACGACCTGATCAGCATCTGGTTCACCGCCACCCCCGACCTGCACAGCGACTTCCCGGCGGCCGCCGCGCGCAAGCTCGGCATCGTCGACGTACCGCTGATCTGCGCGCAGGAGCTGGACATCGCGGGCGCGATGCCCCGCGTCGTACGGATACTCGCGCACATCGAGACCGACCGGCCCCGCGCGGACGTCACCCACGTCTACCTCGGCGCCGCCGCGGCCCTGCGCAAGGACATCGCCCAGTGAGGACCGCGCTCGTCATCGGTACCGGTCTCATCGGTACGTCCGCCGCGCTCGCCCTCGCCCAGCGGGGTGTCGTCGTCCACCTCGCCGACCACGACCCGGAGCAGGCCCGGACCGCGGCCGCGCTCGGCGCCGGCACCGACGAGACCCCTGACGGCCGGGTCGACCTGGCGATCGTCGCCGCCCCGCCCGCCCACGTCGCCACCGTCCTCGCGGACGCGATGAGCAGGGGAGTGGCCCGTGGCTACGCCGACGTGGCCAGCGTCAAGGGCAGCCCGCGCCGCGAGCTGGAGGCCAGGGGCCTGGACCTCTCGACGTACATCGGGACCCATCCCATGTCGGGCCGGGAGAAGTCCGGGCCGCTGGCCGCCACCGCCGACCTCTTCGAGGGCCGGCCCTGGGTGCTCACCCCGACCCGGGACACCGACACCGAGGTGCTCAACCTCGCCCTGGAGCTGGTCTCGCACTGCCGGGCCCTGCCGGTGGTCATGGACGCCGACGCCCACGACCGCGCGGTGGCCCTGGTCTCCCACATGCCCCACCTCGTCTCCAGCATGGTCGCGGCCCGTCTGGAGCACGCCGACGAGTCGGCCGTACGGCTGTGCGGGCAGGGCATCCGGGACGTGACCCGGATCGCCGCCTCCGACCCCCGCATGTGGATCGACATCCTCTCCGCCAACCCCGGCCCGGTCGCCGACCTGCTCGCCGACGTCTCCGCCGACCTCGACGAGACGGTCCGCGCCCTGCGCGCCCTGCAGTCCTCCGACGAGGCCAAGCGGCGCGAGGGCGGCGCGGGCATCGAGGACGTGCTGCGCCGCGGTAACGCCGGCCAGGTGCGGGTACCCGGCAAGCACGGCTCGGCGCCGCGCGCGTACGAGGTCGTGGCGGTGCTCATCGACGACCAGCCCGGCCAGCTGGCCCGGATCTTCGCGGACGCCGGGGCGGCCGGGGTCAACGTGGAGGACGTCCGGATCGAGCACGCGACCGGTCAGCAGGCCGGACACGTCCAGCTCTGGGTGGAGCCGAAGGCGGTGCCCATGCTCACGTCGGCGCTGCGGGACCGGGGCTGGGCGCTGCGCCAGTAGCCGCGGCGGCGGCGCTGAGAACAGCGGTCCCGGGGGCCGGTAACCTTGTGCGGGGCGCACCGTCGCCCCCTCACCACCCACCACCCTGCACCCGGAAGGTGTCCCCCCGTGGAAAACGGCGCCGTAAAGCCCGTGATTGTCGCGATCGACGGCCCCTCGGGCACCGGCAAGTCGAGCACCTCCAAGGCCGTGGCCGAGCAGCTCGGTCTGAGCTACCTGGACACCGGCGCCCAGTACCGGGCGATCACCTGGTGGATGGTGAACAACGGCATCGACCTCACCGACCCGACCGCGATCGCCGCGGTGGCCGGCAAGCCGGAGATCGTCTCGGGGACCGACCCGGTCAAGCCGACGATCACCGTCGACGGCGTGGACGTCTCCGGCCCGATCCGCACCGAGGAGGTCACCTCCAAGGTCAGCGCGGTCAGCGCGGTGCCCGAGGTGCGGACCCGGATCAGCGAGCTGCAGCGGTCCCTGGCCCGCGCCGCCGCGGCCGGCATAGTCGTCGAGGGCCGGGACATCGGCACGACCGTGCTGCCCGACGCCGACCTGAAGGTCTTCCTCACCGCCTCCCCGGAGGCCCGCGCGGCCCGGCGCAGCGGCGAGCTGAAGGGCGCCGACGTCAACGCCACCCGCGAGGCCCTGGTCCGGCGGGACGCGGCCGACTCGACCCGCAAGACCTCGCCGCTCGCCAAGGCCGACGACGCGGTCGAGGTGGACACCACCGAGCTGACGCTGGCCCAGGTCGTCGAGTGCGTCGTCACCCTCGTCGAGGAGAAGCGGGCCGGAAAGTGAGTCTTCCGTCGCAGCGCGGTGCCGAGACCGGGCGCCGCATCGGGGTCGGCCTGATGTACGGCCTGTGGAAGCCGCGCGTGCTCGGTGCCTGGAAGGTGCCCGCGCAGGGCCCGGCGATCCTCGCCGTGAACCACTCGCACAACATCGACGGCCCCATGGTCATGGGCGTGGCGCCCCGGCCGACACACTTCCTCATCAAGAAGGAGGCGTTCGTCGGGCCGCTCGACCCGTTCCTGACCCGGATCGGGCAGCTGAAGGTGGACCGGCACTCCACCGACCGCACCGCCGTCACCCGGGCGCTCGGCGTCCTGGAGGCCGGCGGCGTGCTCGGCATCTTCCCGGAGGGCAGCCGGGGCGACGGCGACTTCGCCGCGCTGCGCGCCGGGCTCGCCTACTTCGCGGTCCGCTCCGGGGCGCCGATCGTCCCGGTGGCCGTGCTGGGAAGCTCCGAGCGCCGTGGACGGTTGATCAAGGGGCTGCCCCCGCTGCGCTCCCGCGTCGACGTCGTCTTCGGCGACCCCTTCGAGGCGGGCGACGGCACCGGTCGGCGCACCCGCAAGGCCCTGGACGAGGCCACCGAGCGCATCCAGAAGCAGCTCGCCGGCCACCTGGAAAACGCCAGGCGTCTGACCGGACGCTAGGCGACACTGAGTAGTGGACCGGACCGTTGAGCGGCTGGTCCACCGATCACCACGATGAACGACGAGGTACGGACTTCATGAACGACCACATCCAGCCCGGCGGCTCGGCTGAGCACGAGCACGACCACGGGGCGCTCGGCGACGCCGAGTACGCGGAGTTCATGGAGCTCGCCGCCGAAGAGGGCTTCGACGTCGAGGACGTCGAGGGTGCCATCGAGGCGGCCGGCCACGGCCCGCTGCCCGTCCTCGCCGTCGTCGGCCGCCCCAATGTCGGCAAGTCGACTCTGGTCAACCGCATCATCGGCCGCCGCGAGGCGGTCGTCGAGGACAAGCCCGGCGTCACCCGGGACCGGGTGACCTACGAGGCCGAGTGGGCGGGCCGCCGCTTCAAGGTGGTCGACACCGGGGGCTGGGAACAGGACGTCCTCGGCATCGACGCGTCGGTGGCGGCCCAGGCCGAGTACGCGATCGAGGCGGCCGACGCGGTCGTGTTCGTCGTCGACGCCAAGGTCGGGGCGACCGACACCGACGAGGCGGTCGTCCGCCTGCTGCGCAAGGCCGGCAAGCCCGTCGTGCTGGCCGCCAACAAGGTCGACGGCCCCAGCGGCGAGGCCGACGCGGCCTACCTCTGGTCCCTCGGCCTCGGCGAGCCGCACCCGGTCTCCGCCCTGCACGGCCGCGGCACCGGCGACATGCTGGACGCCGTCCTGGAGGCGCTGCCCGAGGCCCCCGAGCAGACCTTCGGCGGCCCCGGCGTCGGCGGCCCCCGCCGGATCGCCCTGATCGGCCGCCCGAACGTCGGCAAGTCCTCCCTCCTCAACAAGGTGGCGGGCGAGGAACGCGTGGTCGTCAACGAACTCGCCGGTACCACCCGCGACCCGGTCGACGAACTGATCGAACTCGGCGGCGTCACCTGGAAGTTCGTCGACACCGCCGGCATCCGCAAGCGCGTCCACCTCCAGCAGGGCGCCGACTACTACGCCTCGCTGCGCACCGCGGCGGCGGTGGAGAAGGCCGAGCTCGCGGTCATCCTGCTCGACGCCTCCGAGTCCATCTCGGTGCAGGACCAGCGCATCGTCACCATGGCCGTCGAGGCGGGCCGCGCAGTCGTCCTCGCCTTCAACAAGTGGGACACCCTCGACGAGGAGCGCCGCTACTACCTGGAGCGTGAGATCGAGACCGAGCTCGGCCAGGTGGCCTGGGCGCCCCGCGTCAACGTCTCGGCACGCACCGGCCGGCACATGGAGAAGCTGGTCCCGGCGATCGAGACCGCCCTCGCCGGCTGGGAGACCCGCGTGCCCACCGGCCGTCTCAACGCCTTCCTCGGTGAGCTGGTCTCCGCCCACCCGCACCCGGTGCGGGGCGGCAAGCAGCCGCGCATCCTGTTCGGCACCCAGGCCGGCACCAAGCCGCCGCGGTTCGTCCTCTTCGCCTCCGGCTTCATCGAGGCGGGCTACCGGCGGTTCATCGAGCGCCGGCTGCGCGAGGAGTTCGGCTTCGAGGGCACGCCGATCCACATCTCCGTGCGGGTGCGGGAGAAGCGCGGCGCCGGACGTCGGGTTGTCGTTGCCGACGAAGCCCGCCAGCCAGCCGAAGTGGGCGGCCGCCTCCTCCC
>NZ_JBFAXI010000091.1:0-36280 GCF_040680735.1 Streptomyces sp. NPDC051987
GTCAGCCCGCCCCCTTGCGCATACCTCATGCGGTCGGCATACCGCAGGGATCATGAGACGTCAGCCCCTACGACACCACGCTTTGAAGGTCAGTAGCTGCAGCAAATCCTCCAATTATGGTGCAAGCCCTTCCAGTCGAGGCACATCAGGTGCGGCGTGTCTACCCCCTCGGGTAAAGCTCGAAGGACGCCCCATACGACAGATTTATCCTTTACGTACGCCAGATAGGGCATGGCTGATATGCAGCCCCCAAGAAATCACAAAGAGACGGCTGGTGACTGCACAGGAAAATCCATAGTTTGCGCGCGCACCATCGATGATCAAGTTCCGTCAGATCAAGTCACCCAGAAGGCACTTCGTGCATGTATTTCCGAGTGCATCAGCATCCGAGATGTCTGCTACAGAGCGACTCCCGGACCGGATTTGATACCCGGAATGCTCGGATACGCCGCATGGGCAGCAGACAAAAACGACGACACCCGTAGCACATTCGACCCGGATTCGACTCCGAGGGCTCGTTCATCTGGTGGACGTTGCCTCTGGCGTGCGGAAATACGGGGCGGCAGACGAGTCGGGCTGTACGCCGGGTTCTGTGCCCCGGTCCCTCGCGGGAGTCGGGGTGACGGCCATCCATCTAGGGCCGACGTTGCCGCCGGCCTCGTGCGGTCTACCCGGGGGCTCGGGCGGGCAGCCCTCGAACGTCCCCGCAGGGCCGCCTTTTACAGCGGCCCCTCTTGACCTTGCTCCGGGTGGGGTTTACCTAGCTGCCCAGGTCGCCCTGGGCACTGGTGGTCTCTTACACCACCGTTTCACCCTTACCGGGGACCGAAGTCCCCGGCGGTTTGCTTTCTGTGGCACTGTCCCGCGAGTCGCCTCGGGTGGCCGTTAGCCACCACCCTGCCCTGTGGAGCCCGGACGTTCCTCGGGAAGCTCCCCGTCAGGGGCGCTCCACGCGGCCGTCCGCCCGGCTCGTCTGCCGTGTCGACCATGTTACCGGGCCCGCCGCACCCTTCGGCGCCGCACCCTTCCGCGCCGTACCCTTCCGCGCCGAGGCCATCGTCGCCAGCACCGAGCCCGTCAGGATCAGCGCGAAGGAGACGGCGATCGTCGCGGTGAAGCTCTCGCCCAGGAAGAGGGCGCCCGCCGCCACCGCCACCGCCGGGTTGACGTACGTGATGACCGTGGAACGGGTGGGGCCGATCTCCTTGATCAGCTCCAGGAAGGCCACGAAGGCCACCGCCGTGCACAGGACGCCCAGGGCGAGGAGGGAGAGGAGCGCGTTCGTGGAGGGCATGGCGGTGGGCCAGGTCGCCGCGGCCGCCGGGGCGTAGACCAGGGTCGCCAGGGTCAGGCAGGGGGCGATCAGCTGCAGCGTCGGGACGTCCTTGAGACGGCGGGCCGCTATCAGCGGAGCCGTGGCGTAACCGATCACCGTGAGCAGGACCTCGCCGAGGGAGCGGGCGTCGCCGCCGGTGAGGTGGGGGACGGTCAGGACCGCCACGCCGGCCAGGCCGATCAGGAGGCCCGCGACACGACGGGCCCCCAGCTGCTCCCGCTCCCCGCCGAAGCACCTCGCCGCCACCACGCCCACGATCGGCACGCCCGCTATCAGCAGGCCCGCCGTCGAGCTGGACAGGTGGCGTTCGGCGTCGGTCAGGGTGAACCACGGGCCCATGATCTCTATGCACGCGAAGGCCAGCATCGGGCGCCAGTGGGCGCGGAGGGTGAGCAGAAGACCTCCCTGGCGGATCGCCGGCGGGAGGAGCAGGGCCGCGCCCACCGCACAGCGGGCGAACACCACTGTCGACGGGGACACCTCGTCCACCGCCACCTTGATCATCAAATAGGGGATGCCCCAGACCACTCCCATCAGGGAGAACAGGAACCAGCCGCGTGCAGTCATACCGGAAGCCTCGCTGTCAGGACCGTGCCGCGTCTTGAACGCTGTTGCGGTACGCCGCCGGGGTCACCCCCAGCACCCGGCGGAACCAGCGGGTGAGGTGGGCCTGGTCCGCGAAGCCCACGAGTGTGGCTGCCTCCGCGGGGCGCAGGCCCGCCTCCAGCAGGGCGCGGGCGCGGTTCACCCGGTACTGGGCAAGCCAGGCGTACGGCGGTACGCCCATCGTCGTCCGGAAGGCCCGCAGGAGCTGGTAGCGGGAGAGGCCGAGGTCGGCCGCCAGGTCGGCCAGGGAGGGCGGGCAGGTCAGTTCGTCGGCGAGGCGGTCCCGGACGCGCAGGGAGACGCCGTGGGCGCCGGGGATCTCGTCGCGCGCCGGCCGGGCCGTGGAGTGGCGGCGGGACAGGGCCGTCAGCAGCCAGGGCAGGCGGGTCTCGGCCTCCAGGGGGTCCGGGCAGGCGGCCAGCTCGGCGTGGGCCTGGCGGATGGCCGCGGCCAGCTCGGGGTCGTCGACGACCGGGTTCCGGAAGTGCGGCACGGCGTCCAGCGTGCCGTCCGCCAGCAGGGTCGGGTCCGCGTACAGGGCGCGGTAGGCGTAGCCCTCGGCCGGGGTGGCCGGGCCGCCGGTGTGCATCTCGCCGGGGGCCAGGACGACGATCGCGCCGGGCCCGGTACGGATGTGGCCGCCCCGGTAGGCGATCACCTCGGCGCCGCCCACGGTCACCCCGATCGAGAACTCGGCGTGCGTGTGCGGCGCGTACACGTGCTTCTCGAAGCGGGCCGTCAGCATGTCGAGCGGCGGACCGCAGCGGCCGAGTCTCGCCCTTGTCCACCGTGCCTGTTCGGCCATCTCCCTACCCCCCTGTGGCGTGCTGAGAATGCAACGTCCGCGGGACCCGATTCCATGCCACTGCCGACGGACCGGCGTCGGGCGGCGCCCGCCGCGGGGCGGCTGCCGGGTGGAGCGCGCCGCCGGGAGGCGCCCGCCGAGGGGAGCGCGCCCGCCGAGGGGGCACGGCCGCCGGGGGGCGGCCGGGCGTCACGGCATCATGCGCTCCAGGGCGTCGAACGCCGCCGCCATCCGCGCCCTGTGGTCCTCGACCAGCTCCGCGAACGGTTCACCCGCGAGCTGACGGCTCACCGAGGCGACGCACACCGAGCGGTACGCGGCGACCGTCACGGCCGCCGTCAGCTCCGGCTGGGCGAGGCCCGCCTCGGCGAGCGCCCCCGCCAGCGCCCGTTCCACCTCCTCCACCGCCTCCCGGGCCCGCGCCCGCAGCGCCGGCGAGTCGGCGACGACCGGCCAGAAACCCGCGAAGTTCTCGCCCAGGCCGCCCAATGGATGCCGTGCGTCGATGAACCGGAAGGCCAGGCGGCGCAGCGCCGTGAGCGGGGGCTCGCCGGGCGCGCGGTCCCGTACCGCCCCGGCGAAGGCCGCGACCGCCTCCGGGATCCGGTCGAGGAACAGGTCCTCCTTGCGCGGGAAGTAGTTGAAGACGGTCATCGCCGAGACCCCGGCCGCCCGCGCCACCTCCGCGACCGTCACCTGGTCGAAGCCGTGCTCCCGGAACATCACCGTCGCGACGTTCGAGATCCGCTGCCGCGTCTCCCGCTTCTTGCGCTCTCGCAGGGACTCCCGCTGCCCGCCTGGCCTGTTCTCATCGGTCACGAGAAAACTATAGCCGCTCGAAACTTTTAGTGACTACAGTGAAGTCATGGACGCAAGCAACGAAAGCAGCAAGAACAACCCGAGCAGCACGAGCAGCACGAGCAGCACGAGCAGCACGAGCAGCGACGGCATCGAGGACCCCCGTCGGGTCTATGACGTGGTGGTGGTCGGCGGCGGGCCCGTCGGGCTCTTCCTCGCCGGTGACCTGCGGCTCGGCGGCGCCCGGGTCCTGGTCCTGGAGCGGCTGGCCGAGGTGGACGAGACCATCAAGGCCGGCGGGATCAACACGGCGGGCGCGGTGAGCCTCTACCGGCGCGGGCTGCTGCCCGAGCTCGCGGCGGCCTGGGAGCGGAACCGGTGGCGGATGCGGGCCTTCCTAGGCGACCGGGGCGCGGAGCAGGGGGCCGGCGTGCGCACGCCCCCGAAGTTCGCCGGGCACTTCGCCGGGATCATGATGCGCGGCGACCTCTTCGACGGCTCCGACCCGGCGTTCGCCGACATCGGCCCCGCCGACGGCGTCGGCCTCGGCGTCCCGCAGGTGGAGCTGGAGCGGATCCTGGCCGCCCGTGCCGAGCGGCTCGGCGTCGAGGTCCGCCGGGGCGTGGAAGTGACCGGCTTCGACGCCGGCGACGACGGAGTCGTCGTCCACCTCGACGGCGGGGCCGCGGTGCACGCCGGGTGGCTCGTGGGGTGCGACGGCGGGCGGAGCACCGTCCGCAAGCTCGCCGGGTTCGACTTCCCCGGTACCGAGCCGGAGATCACCGGGTACCAGGCGGTGGTCGAGATGGGCGGGGGCGAGCGGCTGGGCACCGGGTGGAACACCACCGCCGTGGGGACGTACGTCAACGGTCCCTTCCCGGGCCGGATCCTCACCGTCGAGTTCGACGGGCCGCCCGCCGACCGCTCGGCGCCCGTCACCGCCGGGGAACTGCAGGCCGCGCTGCGCCGGGTGTCGGGCGTGGCCGAGGTGACCATCCACGAGGTGCACTCCGCGACCCGGTTCACCGACAACGCGCGTCAGGCGAGCGGCTACCGCAGGGGCCGGGTGCTGCTCGCCGGGGACGCGGCGCACGTGCACTCGCCGTTCGGCGGGCAGGGACTCAACCTCGGTCTCGGGGACGCCATGAACCTCGGCTGGAAGCTGGCCGCCGTGGTGCGCGGGGCCGCGCCCGAGACCCTGCTCGACAGCTACACGGCCGAACGGCACCCGGTCGGCGCCTGGGTGCTGGACTGGACCCGCGCCCAGATCGCCGTGATGCGTCCCGACCCGCACGCCCGCGCCCTGCGCCGGGTGGTCACCGACCTCGCGCTGACGACGACCGGGACGACGTACCTCGTGCGGCAGATCTCCGGCGTCTGGCAGCGCTACGACCTGCCCGGCGGCCACCCGCTGACCGGGCGGAGCGCCCCGGACCTGGAGCTCTCCGACGGCACCCGGCTCGGCGACCACCTGCACGACGGGCGCGCCGTGCTCCTCGACCTCGCCGACGACCCGAAGCTGCGCGCCCGCGCGGAGGGTTACGGCGACCGGGTGGACGTCGTCACCGCCGCCTGCCCGGGGCGGCCGGAGCTGACCGGCCTGCTGGTCCGGCCCGACGGATTCGTGGCCTGGGCCGCGGACGGGCACGACCAGGACGCGCACGACCTGGGCGCCGACCTCGACGACGCCCTGTCCCGCTGGTTCGTCGCCGCCTGACGCGGGGCGAGGCTCAGGCGGGGCGAGGCTCAGGCGGGGCGGGGCGGCGCGAGGCTCAGGCGGGGGTGAAGCGGATCTTCGTCGTCCCCGGGTCGGCCTCGGTGAGGCGCACCGGCAGTCGCTCGCCCAGCGGGAGCGGCGCGCCGGCCTCGATCCGGCCTATGACGGCGGGCTGCTGCACCAGCACCTTCCCCACCGTCGGCCGGTGCGCCTCGACCTCCACCACGCAGCCGTCGAAGACCTCCCCCACCCGGTCCTTGAGCAGGGCCGCCTCGACGATGTCGACGCACTCCCGCTCGACCGTGCCGGCCCGCCGCGCCCCTTCGGCCATCTGCTTGGGGAGCGTGTCCAGCGCCATCAGCACCCAGTCGGGCGGGTCCTCGCCGGCGGCCGCCGCCAGGCACAGTTCGGAGGCGTAGCGGTCGGCGAGCCGGCGCAGCGGCGCGGTGCAGTGGGCGTAGGGGGCGGCGACGGCCGCGTGGGTGGTGTGCGCGGGCAGGACGCCGTCCCGGAAGACCGTGTATCCGGCGCCGCGCAGGAGGCTGGTGCACTCCTGGAGGAAGGCCGCGTGCCGGGGGCGGCGCGGGTTCAGGGAACGGATCAGCGCGGCGTACGAGACGTGGTGCGGCCACTCGATGCGCAGCGCGTGCGCGGTACGGCGCAGCCGGTCCACCGCGCCGTCGGGCGCGGTCGGCAGGGTGCGCAGCACGCCGGTGCCGTGGGCCAGCATCAGGTCGGCGGCGGCCATACCGGTGAGCAGGGAGATCTGCGCGTTCCAGGCGTCGGCGGGCAGCGGGGCGCGGTAGCCGAGCTCGTAGGTGTGGTCGTACTCGACGATCACCTGCTCGGGCACGTTGAGGGAGATGCCGCCGCGTTCCACCTCCAGGCGTTCGCGGGCCTCGCCGATCTCCCTGAGCAGGGCGACGGGCTCCTCGGCGGTCCCCTCGTCGATCCGCTTCTGCACGCCCGCGTAGTCGAACCTGGCCCGGCTGCGGACGAGGGCCCGGCGGACGTCGGTGGTCACGGTCCGTCCCTCCCCGTCCAGGTCGATGGTCCACAGGACGGCCGGGCAGTTCTGGCCGGGGAGCAGGCTGGCCGCGCCCTCGCTGAGGACGGCGGGGTGCAGGGGGATCTTCTCGTCGGGGAAGTAGAGGGTATTCACGCGGTGGTGCGCCTCGGAGTCCAGCGCGCCGCCGGGTACGACGAAGGCGGCGACGTCGGCGACGGCGTACCGGACGCGGTAGCCGCCGTCGTGCCGGGACAGGTGCATCGCCTGGTCCAGGTCCTGCGCATCAACAGGCGGTCGCGAAGCGACTCGTCGGAAGGGTGGTGGCGGGCGACGGGTGGGCGGGTCGACCGTGAAGAAGGGGATGTCGGTCGCGTCGTGGCCGGGCACGGCCGGGAACCTGGCGACGCCCTCGGCCTCCGCCTCGACCTCGGGCGGGAAGGTCTCCGGGACGTGGAGGCCGGCACGGAGCGCGGCGAGCGCGGCCCGGAGGGGGGCCTCGGGGGCACCCTTGACACGGATGTGGCGGCGGGGCATAGCACGAGCGTAGTCACAGGAGGCCGCTCCGGCGTCTTACGCTGGCGCGAAGCGTCGATGATGGAACGGCCACGGTGCGTCGTGGCCGCCGTCGGTGAAGGTGAAGAAGAGGAGTACGTGTGCTGGTCCTGCTGCCGCCCTCGGAAGGCAAGGCGCCCTCGGGCCGTGGGGCCCCGCTGAAGCCCGAGTCGCTGTCCCTGCCGGGGCTCACGGCGGCGCGCGAGGCCGTGCTCGCCGAGCTGGTCGAGCTGTGCGCCGGTGACGCCGAGAAGGCCCGCGAGGTGCTCGGGCTGAGCGAGGGGCTGCGCGGGGAGGTCGCGAAGAACGCGGCGCTGCGGACCGCGGGCGCGCGGCCGGCCGGGGAGATCTACACGGGCGTGCTGTACGACGCGCTCGGCCTGGCCTCCCTCGACGCGGCGGCGAAGCGGCGGGCCGCGCGGTCGCTGCTGGTCTTCTCCGGGCTGTGGGGCGCGGTCCGGGTGACGGACCGGATCCCGTCGTACCGCTGCTCGATGGGGGTGAGGCTGCCGGGGCTGGGCGCGCTCGGCACGCACTGGCGTGGGCCGATGGCCGAGGTGCTGCCGGAGGCGGCCGGGTCGGGGCTGGTGCTGGATCTGCGGTCGGCGGCGTACGCGGCGGCGTGGAAGCCGAAGGGTGAGGTGGCGTCCCGGACGGCGACCGTGCGGGTGCTGCACGCGCCGACGCGGAAGGTGGTCAGCCATTTCAACAAGGCGACGAAGGGGCGGATGGTGCGGAGTCTGCTGACCGCCGGCATCACACCGGCCGGTCCGGGCGAGCTGGTGGAGGCGTTGCGGGAGCTGGGGTACGAGGTGGAGGCACAGGCACCCGCGAAGGCGGGGCAGGCGTGGGCGCTGGACGTACTGGTGACCGAGGTGCACTGAAGCAGCGGCGAGCCGCGGCGAACACCGGAAGCGGTCGCAGGGCCCGGCGAGCATCCTCAAGCTCCGGCGACCAGCGGCAGGGGCCGACGACCAGCGGCAAGGTCCGGCGGCTTCGGTGCCTTCCGCGCCTTCGAGCGCGCCAGCGGCGCATTGCAGCATGCGCAATGCCCTTTGCGTGGGCTGCATCGGCTCGGCAGGATGGCGGCATGCCCTCCTCGCTGCTGGATCTCGCGCCCGTCGTGCCCGTCCTCGTCGTCGACGACGCCGCCGTCGCCGTACCGTTGGCGCGCGCGCTCGTGGCGGGCGGGCTGCCGGTCATCGAGGTGACCCTGCGGACACCGGCCGCCCTGGACGCCGTCCGGGCCGTGGCCGAGGCGGTGCCGGAGGCGGTGGTCGGGGCGGGGACCGTGCTGACCCCGGAGCAGGTGACGCGGTGCGTGGCGGCCGGGGCACGGTTCCTGGTCAGTCCAGGGTGGACGGACGGGCTGCTGACGGCGATGACCGCGTCGGGACTGCCGTTCCTGCCGGGGGTGTCGACCGCCTCGGAGGTGGTGGCGCTGCTGGAACGAGGGGTGCGGGAGATGAAGTTCTTCCCGGCGCAGGCCGCCGGCGGCACGCCGTACCTGAAGTCCCTCGCGGGTCCGCTGCCCCAGGCCCGGTTCTGCCCGACGGGAGGGATCGGGCCGGACAACGCGCGCGAGTACCTCGCCCTCCCGAACGTCGGCTGTGTGGGCGGCACCTGGATGGTCCCCGCGGATGCCGTGGCCGCCCGCGACTGGGCCCGCGTCGAGTCGCTGGCGCGGGCCGCGGCGGGCCTCAGGGACGCAGGTGGGACGTGTCGTTGAAGAGCCGTACGCTCGCGTTGCCGTCCGCGTAGTACGCCACCGCGGACAGGGCGGCCGCCGACAGTTCCATGCGGAACAGGGACTGGAGCGGGGCGCCGAGGGCGAGTTGCACGAAGGTCTTGATCGGGGTGACGTGGGTGACGAGGAGGACGGTGCGGCCCGCGTAGGCCGCGATCAGCTTGTCACGGGTGGCCGCGATGCGGGCCGCTGTCTCGGCGAAGCTCTCGCCGCCGCCGGTGGGGTGGGCCGACGGGTCGGCCAGCCAGGTGGTCAGGTCGTCGGGGTACCGCTCGCGGACCTCGCCGAAGGTGAGGCCCTCCCAGGCGCCGAAGTCCGTCTCCTTGATGCCCTCCTCGATGGTGACGTCGAGGCCGAGGCGCTCGGCGACGGCCGCGGCGGTCTGCCGGGTGCGGGTGAGGGGGGAGGCGAGGATCGTCTCGATCGTGCCGCGGCGGGCCAGCGCCTCGGCGGCGCGCCGCGCCTGTTCCAGGCCGACGGGAGACAGTTCCGGGTCGGTGCCGCCGCTGCCGGAGAAGCGTTTCTGGGGGGTGAGGGGGGTTTCGCCGTGGCGGAGCAGGACGAAGGTGGCGGGCGCGCCCATGTCCGGCGACGCCCAGCCGGAGGTCGGCCGAGGTGCCGTCGCGAGATTGCGTGCGGCGCGGGTGCCGGCGGCGGGTGCGTCGGTCGTCGTCACAGTGCCAGTGAGTGGGGGTTGCTCGCGCGGACGCGGCGGAGCCGCACATGTCTCAGCCCCGCGCCCCTTACGGGGCGCTGCCGGTGCCGCGTGTGCCTGCACGGCGCCCGCGTCCCCGGTCCCGCCCGGCCGCTCAGCCCCGCGCTCCGTACGGGGCGCTGCCGGTGCCGCGTGTGCATTCGCGGCGTCGGCCGTCGCATCCCCTGGGCCGACCGGCCGGGCAGGCCGCGTGTCCAGGTCCGCCGTCGATGCCGCGGGCGTCCACTGTTCGCCTCGGCTGCCCGCGTCCATCGCCTCGTTCGCCAGGCGGTCGGCGTGTTTGTTGTCGGCTCTGGGGATCCACTCGTAGGTGACCCGGTCCGGCGGGAACACTCGGGACGCCTCCGTGGCCAGGGGCTTCATGTCGGGGTGTTTGATCTTCCAGCGGCCGGACATCTGCTCGACGACCAGCTTGGAGTCCATGCGGACGTGGACGGTGGCGGTCGGGTCCAGGGCGTGCGCCGCGCGCAGGCCCGCCAGCAGGCCGCGGTACTCGGCGACGTTGTTGGTGACGACGCCCAGGTACTCGGCCGCCTCCGTCAGCGTCTCGCCGGTCGCCGCGTCGACGACCACCGCGCCGTAGCCGGCCGGTCCCGGGTTGCCCCGGGAGCCGCCGTCCGCCTCGACGATGAACTCCCTCGTCACGTCCGCCCCTCCGCCGGCCCTACAGGCCCGACTCGGCCGTGCGCACCAGGATGCGGCGGCAGTTCTCGCAGCGCACCACGGTGTCCGGCGCGGCCGCGCGGATCTCGTTCAGCTCGGTGATGGCGAGCTCCTGGCGACAGCCCTGGCAGGTGCGCGCGTACAGCTTGGCCGCGCCGATACCGCCCTGCTGCTCCCGCAGCTTGTCGTAGAGCTTCAGCAGGTCGGCCGGGACCGAGCCCGCGATGACCGCGCGCTCCTTGGTCACCGTCGCCGCCTCGTCGTCGATCTCCGCGGACGCGGCGTTGCGGCGCGCGGTCGCGTCGTCGATCCGGCCCTGGACCGACCCCACCCGCTCGGTCAGCTCGGCGACCCGCTCCTGCGCGGACTCGCGGCGCTCCATGACCTCCAGGACGACGTCCTCCAGGTCCCCCTGGCGCTTGGCGAGGGAGACGATCTCCTTCTGGAGGTTCTCCAGGTCCTTCGGGGAGGTGACCGCGCCGGAGTCGAGGCGCTGCTGGTCGCGGGCGGCGCGCTGGCGCACCTGGTCCACGTCCTGCTCGGCCTTGGTCTGCTCGCGGGCGGTGTCGCTCTCCTCGGTCTGCGCGGCCACGAGCAGGTCGCGCAGCTGGGTCAGGTCCTTCGTCAGCGACTCGATCTCGGCGTGCTCGGGCAGCGACTTCCGCTTGTGCGCCAGCTGCTGGAGGCGTACGTCCAGGGCCTGGACGTCGAGGAGTCGGATCTGGTCGGCGGGCGCGGCGTTCAGTTGGGGGCTCCAAGGGACGGAGAGTGGCTGGTCCAGGGGTCGGTGACCGTCTTGGAGACGTGCACGCGCAGGTCCCAGCCGTGGCGGTCGGAGATCTCGTCGAGCTGGGTGGCGGCCAGCTCGCACCAGGGCCATTCGGTGGCCCAGTGCGCCGCGTCGAGCAGCGCGAGGGGACTGTGGGCGACCGCCTCCGAGGCCGGGTGGTGGCGCAGGTCGGCGGTGAGGAACGCGTCCACGCCGGCGGCGCGCACGACGTCGAAGAGGCTGTCGCCGGAGCCGCCGCTGACGGCGACCGTGCGCACCAGGGCCCCGGGGTCGCCTGCCACGCGGATGCCCTGCGCGGTGGCGGGGAGCCGGGCGGCGGCCCGGTCGGCGAGTTCGCGGACGGTCACCGGGTGGTCCAGCTCGCAGACGCGGCCGAGGCCCCGGCGGCCGGCCGGGTCGGCGGGATCCGGGACGAGGGGGCGTACCACCCGCAGGTCCAGGGCGCCCGCGAGCGCGTCGGAGACACCCGGGTCGGCGGTGTCGGCGTTGGTGTGGGCGACGTGCAGCGCGATGTCGTTCTTGATCAGCGTGTGCACGACCCTGCCCTTGAAGTGGGAGGCCGCGACCGTGGTCGTACCGCGCAGATACAGGGGGTGGTGGGTGACCAGCAGATCGGCGCCCAGTGTCACGGCCTCGTCGACGATGTCCTGGACCGGGTCGACGGCGAACAGGACGCGGGTGACCTCCTGGCCGGGATCGCCCACGACCGTACCGACCGCGTCCCAGGACTCGGCCCGCTCGGCCGGCCACAGGTTCTCCAGCGCGGCGATGACTTCTGACAGACGGGGCACGGGGAAAAGGCTACCTGCCTGTTCCCCGGGGCTGTACCTGCTCGCCCACGGGAGACGGCGGACAGCACACCGCACCCTGTTTCCTCAGGCTAATCGTCCCGCGTGCACCCGTATGTGTGAAGCCACGGACAGCCGGTCCGCCGCCTGTGCGCACGAAAACTAGCTTCGTGGCCGGAGGTGACCGAACGATGACGGCCTGTGCGATCGAGCCCCCCGCTGCGGACGAGGAAGACGGTGCGCCGGGAGCGGGCTGCGTGATCACGGTGGACGGGGCGTACGCGGCCCGGCTGGCCCGGCTGGCCCGGCAGGATGGTTCCTGCTTCCCGGAGCGGTGGACGCTGGACGGCCCCGAACCCTATGCCGTGCCCCTCCCCGGCAACCAGCCGGAGGAGCCGGACGCGGAGGTGCAGCCGATGGGCGACGGGCGGGTGCTCATCCGGCGGCCGGCGGCCGGGCGGCATCACTTCGCCCTGCTGTACCCGACCGGTCCGGGCACCGGTGAGCTGCCGTTGGGCGCGGTGGAGTGCCCGGACGAGGGCGGGTCGCTGCGGCTGCTGCCGCCGGCCCCGGGAGGTTTCCGGGCGTACGCGCTCGCCGTGGGGCCGCGGTCCTCCACCGTCTGGCTGGTGGTGGGCGGAGCCTTCGGGCCGGAGCGGCTGGCGGTGGTGCCGGGCCGGTGTTCGGGCGGGGTCTGGCTGGACCGGGCCGGGCGGATGCTGGCCCTGGACCGGGAGCTGGGCGGGCGGACCAAGGCGGTCGTGGTCGATCTGGAGCGGGGCGGCGAGGTGTCGCCGCTGCTGCAGATCGCGGCGGACAGCGACGACCGGCTGCTGCTCGCCGACCCGGACAGCGGGCTGATCCTGGTCGGCTCGGACGCGCCCAGTCCCGGGCGGGAACGGCTGGGCTGGGGTGTCCTCGGCAGCACGCTGCCGGTGCGCTTCCCGGAGAGCCTGCGGGTGCCGGAGTTCCCGGGCTGCGTGGTGACGCCGTTCGCCCTGCAGCCGGGGCAGATGCTGGTGCCGGAGAGCTGCGGGGTGGCGCTGCGCGTCACCGGCCCGCTGGGCAGCTGGCTGGCGGCCTGGCGGCCCAGAGCGCGCAGGATGTGCCATCTCCCGGCGCCCGAGGGGTGGTTGACGGGCACCGGGGTGTGGACGCGGGACGGGGTGCTGCGACTGCCGTACGCCACGGGGGAGGTCCCCTGCGGGGTGGCGGCGATGGCGGTGCCCTGGCAGGAAACGGGAGAGAGGGGGGAATCGGAGGGACCGAGGGGGACGGAGCAGTACGGGGGAACGGTGGAGCACGGGGGTCCGGGAGGTACGGGGAGTCCGATGGGTACGGGGGGTCCGGGAGGTACGGGGGGTACGGGGGGTACGGGGAGTCCGATGGGTACGGGGGGTCCGGTTCATGACGGCGCGGTCGCCGGGGGGCCGGGTATGCCCGGCAATCCCGCGGAACCGGACCCTCCGGAACCGCCGGTGACCCGGCCGGTACCCCTGCAACAGGCCCCCCAGGCCCGGCTTGTAACGAACTAGCACCGGTCGGCGTGGCCGCCTGGATTCGCCCCGCGGTGGGCCCGATAAACTCGCCGCGCTGTAGAAAGATCATGTTGACGGGGTGAATTCTTCCGATGAGCGACGCCAGCACGTCCCAGCCGCTGCCCGCCGACCTTCAGGAGACGGGCGGCCACGGCAAGCACCGCGGTCATGTCTCGGGTCAGGACAGCGAGACGGCCCCCAGCGGCCGGCACCGCAAGCCGGAGCCGGCCGAGACCGCGGCCTGACGGGACGCCACGTACGACAGCGGCTCCGCCCCTCCGGGGGCGGAGCCGCTGGCGTTCGCCCCCCCGCCACCCCCCCCCCCCACCGCCGCCCCCCCCCCCGGCCGCCGGCGCGGCTGCGGCCCCCCCCCGCCACGTCCCGCGGCGCCCCCACCCCCCCGGCGCCCGCGGCCCCCCCACCACCCCCCCCCCCCCCCCCCCGCGGGGGCCGCCCCCGCTCGCCCACGCCACCCCGCCACCCCGCCGCCCCGCTGCCGCCCCGCCCCGCGAGCGCCGGCGCGGCTCCGTCCCCCGCTCGCCAGGTCCGTCTGCGCCCCCTCCCCCACGCTCGGCCTCGTTCGTGCGTGGACCCCCGTCGCCCCGGCGGCGCGGCTGCCCGCAGGCTGAGGAAGAGGACCGCAGCGCCCCCGTGCTGCCGCGGCGTGGGCGCGACCAGCCCCCACCCCCGCCCGGCGGCACGGCTGCCCGCGGCCTAGCGGCGCCTCAGTCCCAGTACCTCCGCCGCCGCGAACGTCTCCCCCGTCGGCCGGTCCGCGTAGTGCGGGGTGAGCAGGGCGTCGAGTTCGTCGTAGCTGAAGGTGTCCTGCTTGCTGTCGAACTGGGCCTGGACGCGCGGGCGTTCGATGACAGCGACCATGCCGCCGTGCACGACGAGCAGCTGTCCGTTGATCCGTTCGGCGGCCGGCGAGGCCAGGTAGCCGACGAGCGGGGCGACGTGCTCGGGAGCGAGCGGGTCCAGGCCCTCGGCGGGCTGTGCGAAGCCGGCGAAGACGTCCTCGGTCATCCGGGTCCGGGCGCGCGGGCAGATCACGTTGGCGGTGACGCCGTACTTGGCGAGCGCGAGGGCGGTGGAGGTGGTCAGGCCGACGATGCCGCCTTTCGCGGCCGCGTAGTTGGGCTGGCCGGCGGAGCCGGCGAGGAAGGCCTCGGAGGAGGTGTTCACGATCCGTCCGTAGACCTTCGCGCCCGCCGCCTTGGAACGGTCCCGCCAGTGCGCCGCCGCGAAGCGGGTGGTGTTGAAGTGACCCTTGAGGTGGACCCTGATCACCGAGTCCCACTCGTCCTCGGTCATGGAGAAGACCATGCGGTCGCGCAGGATCCCGGCGTTGTTGACGAGGATGTCCAGCTTTCCGTAGTGGGTCGTCGCCAGGGCGACCAGGTCGCGCGCCTCGGCGAAGTCGGCGACGTCCCCGGTGTGGGCGACCGCTCGGCCGCCCGCCGCGCGGATCTCCTCGGCGACCTGCTCGGCGGGCGCCGCGGAGGCCGCCCCGGAGCCGTCCCGGCCGGGCTGCCCGAAGTCGTTGACGACGACGGCCGCGCCCAGCCGGGCCAGTTCGAGGGCCTCGGCCCGGCCCAGCCCCCGGCCGGCCCCCGTGACGACGGCGGCCAGCCCTTCCAGCGGCCTCTCCTGCATACGGCGGCCCCTCAGATCTCTATGCAGGTGCGCAGGGCGGTGCCGGTGCGCATCTGGTCCAGGGCCTCGTTGACCTCGGCCAGCGGTACCCGGTGGGTGATCAGGCCCGCCAGGTCGATCCGGCCGGCCCGCCACAGGGCGATGGTCCGCTCGTAGGAGCGCACCACGTCCCCCCCGCCGTACATGGACGGCAGGATCCGCTTCTCGTCGAAGAACAGCTCGAACATGTTGAGCTGGAGGAAGTCGTCCATGGCGCCCGCGCCGACGACCACGAGGGTGCCGCCGCGCCGGGTGTTCTCGTACGCGGTCCGGGCGGTGGCGGACTTGCCGACCACCTCGAAGACGTAGTCGAAGCCCTCGCCCGCGGTGACCTCCTGCTTGGCGCCGGGCAGCTCGTCCGGCGAGACCGCCCTGGTCGCCCCGAACCGGAGTGCCGACTCGCGCCGCGACTCGACCGGGTCGACGGCGACGATCTCGGCCGCACCCTTGAGCCGCGCCCCCTGGATCGCCGAGATCCCGACGCCCCCGCACCCGATGACGGCGACCGACGAACCGGCTTGCACGTCGGCTGTGTTGAGGGCCGCGCCGAGCCCGGTGGTGACCCCGCAGCCGATCAGCGCGGCGATGTCGAAGGGCACGTCGTCCGGGATCGGCACCGCGCACCCGGCGTCGACCACGACCTCCTCGGTGAAGGTGCCGGTGCCCGCGAAGCCGAAGACGTCGCCGGTGGGGCGCCGGAAGTTGGGGGTGCCGGCGTTCATGAACCCGGCGAGGCACAGCTCGGTCTGCCCGCGCCTGCAGGCCGGACAGGCGCCGCAGGCCGGCAGCCAGCAGACGACCACCCGGTCCCCCGGCTTCACCCGGGTGACGCCCTCCCCCACCTCCAGGACCTCGCCGGCGCCTTCGTGGCCCGGCACGAACGGTCCCGGCTGCGGCAGCACCCCGCTCATCGCGGACAGGTCCGAGTGGCACAGCCCCGTGGCGCGCACCCGGATCCGCACCCTGCCGGGCCCGAACCCCACCGCCTCGACGTCGTCGAGGACGTCCAGCTTCTCCTGGCCGATCTCGTGCAGTACGGCTGCCCGCATGGTGCGGCTCCCCTCAACTGCTCAGCTGCTCGACTGATCAAGAGTGTTCGACGATCGTGTCGGCGAGGACGGGCGCGTCGTCCCGTTCCACCGCGCTCACGGCGACCCGGACCCGCCCGTCACCGCGCCACATCCGGATCCGCAGGGTCTCCCCCGGGTACACCACCCCGGCGAACCGGGTGGTGTACGACCGCACCCGGCTCACGTCGCCGCCCAGCTCGGTGTCCACGACCGCCTTGAGCGTGATCCCGTAGGTGCACAGCCCGTGCAGGATGGGACGGTCGAAGCCGGCGAGCTTGGCGAACTCGGGGTCGGCGTGCAGCGGGTTGTAGTCCCCGGACAGGCGGTAGAGCAGCGCCTGGTCCTCGCGGACCGGGCGCTCCACGGTCCGGTCGGGCTCGCCGGCCGGTGGCTCCTGCCGGGTGGCGGGTCCGCGGTCGCCGCCCCAGCCGCCCTCGCCGCGGACGAAGATCTGCGCGTCGTTGGTCCACAGCGGGCCGTCGGCGTCGGCGACCTCGGTGCGCATCACCAGGACGGCCGCCTTGCCCTTGTCGTACACGGCGGCGATCCTGCCGGTGGCGGTGGCGGTGCCCGCGGCCGGGATGGGGCGGTGCAGGGTCAGCGACTGGCCGCCGTGCAGCACCCGGGCGAGGTCGACGTCGATGCCGGGCATGGACAGTCCGCTGATCACCCCGGGGGAGCCGGCGCCCGCGACGGTGGCGAAGCTGGGCAGCACGTGCAGCCGGGTCTCCAGGGTGTAGCGCAGTTCGTCGGGATCGGTCGCGGGGCGGCCCGCGCCGATGCCGAGGTGGTAGAGCTGGACGTCCCGGCGCTCCCAGCGGATCTCCCCGGACCGGGGTTCGGCGGCGAGGGCCTTGGCTGCGTCGATGGGCATACGGCTCCTGAGGTGTCTCAAGACCTCGGCACGGCCGTCCGCACCGTCGGTCGCACCGAGGTCGTCCACGGGGCGGATCTAGAACGCGTTCCAATCCAGCGCACCTTGTATAGCCCAGCCCTCCGCAGTTGTGAAGGCTCCTGACGTCGTGTCAGATCTGGCTCCGGCGGCCCATGACATTTGTCCTGCCCACCGCCGTACATCCGCCTCTGCCGGACCGGCGCGGCCTTCCGTAGGGTCGTACCGCCGGACAGCGGGGAACGGATGCGATCGGGGGAAGCGGTATGTCGTGGCGGCGGCAGATGAGGTGCCAGGTGGACGACTGGCGGGCGGCGCGGGCCGAGTGGCGGGCGGAGATGGCCCGCTTCAAGGCGCAGCAGAGGGCCGCGCGGAAGACCGGCGAGGCGGCCGAGCACGCGGGCCCGCCACCCTCCGGGTTCGCGCTGCTGCCCTGGCTGCTGATGGGGCTGGGCTCGCTCTCCAACCTGCTCCAGGGGAGGACGCCCAACCCGCTGGTCGGCGGCTTCGGCCTGCTCGCCTTCAACTCCCTGTACATCTACGTGACCTTCCGCTCCTTCCGCAAGGAGGCCCGGGAGGCCACCTCCACCCGCGTCGCCCTGCTGCTGATGGGCCTGCTGACCACCGGCCTGGCCCTCGGCTACGGCGACAACTGGCTGATGTTCTTCCCGCTGCTCGGCCTCGCCACGGGCGCGGCGCTGCGCGGCCCCTGGCTGGGCCGCACCGGCATCCTGCTGGCCGTCTTCGCCGGCGCGGTCTCCTGGTACCGGGACGGCTCGGACGCCATCACCATCGCCTACGGCACCTTCCTGTCGACGATGATCACCGCCGCGATCCTCTCCCTCTCCGAGGCGGTACGGGAGCTGCGCGCCGCCCGCGAGGAGCTGGCCCGGCGCGCGGTGGAGAAGGAGCGGCTGCGCTTCTCCCGGGATCTGCACGACCTGCTCGGACACACCCTGTCGGTGATCGTCGTGAAGTCGGAGGCGGCCCGGCGGGTCGCGCCCCGGGACCTGGACGCGGCGCTGACCCAGATCTCCGACATCGAGTCGGTCGGCAGGCAGGCGCTGACCGAGATCCGCGAGGCGGTGACCGGCTACCGGGAGGGCAGCCTGGCCGCCGATCTCACCCGGGCCCGTTCGGCCCTCACGGCGGCGGGCGTCGAGCCGGTGGTGCGGCAGTCGGGGGCGCCGCTCGCCCCGCAGACCGAGACGCTGCTGGGCTGGGTGGTGCGCGAGGCGGTCACCAACGTGGTCCGGCACAGTGACGCCACCCGCTGCGAGATCGCCGTCGACAGCACCGCCGGGCGGGCCCGGCTGACGGTCACCGACGACGGTTCGGGCGCGGTGGCCGCCGAGCCCTGCCGGGAGGGCATCGGCGGCACCGGACTGAAGGGGCTGACCGAGCGCCTCGCGGCGGCGGGCGGCTCCCTCGAAGCCGGCCCGGCGCCGCGCGGCGGCTTCACGGTCACCGCGGAGCTCCCCACCGAGGCGCTGGAGCTCCTGGCGCCGGCGGCCGCTACGGCGCCCAGGGCGAGCTGACCACCCAGCTCACGTCGTCGGTCCAGGACGTGGCGCTGTCCCAGGCGTTGGAGCCGCCGTCGCTCGCGATGTAGAGGTTGTAGTTGTAGTGCCGCAGGTATTTCGTCGGATAGTTGTACGAGGCGAAGGACGTGCCGGTGCCGCTCTTGCCGGCCGTCGGACAGAAGGTGGCGTCCTGCCGGAACGTGGTGGTGCCGTCCATGGGCTGCCGGTAGATCCGGTAGTTGTAGTGGCGCAGGTAGTCGCCGGGGTAGTTGCGCGACTCGAAGGAGACGCAGGAGCTGCTCGCGAGGCCGGGGCGGACGATCCAGGTGGCGTCGTTCCTGTCGAGGGCGGAGCTGCCGGAGGAGATGGCGGACAGCACGCCGGCGCCGTTCTGGTGGCGGACGTAGTCGGTGGTGCAGCAGGACGTGGTGGCCTTCAGGGAGATCTCCGAGGCGGAGCCCAGGGTGCCGGTGCTCCCGGTCGCGCCGCCGTAGCCGACGGAGACGATGTCGGACTGGACGGCGTTGTCGGCGGCGTCGGTCGGGATGCCGGAGGTCATCACGCCCTCGAAGAACGAGCCGATGGAGCCGTTGCTGTTGTCGCCGCCGGTGCCGAGGACGATCGCACCCTCCTGGTGCATCGGCGAGTACCCGCTGCTGGTACTGGGCTCACCGCCGGAATACGTGGTGGTGAGACCGCCCGATTGCGCGTTTCCCCATTTCAGTGCGAAATGGTCCTGCCCGTTGTTCTTCAGCAACGCGGTGACGAACGGTATCGGCCCGGTGCCCGTGTTGGAGGAGTTGGTGCTGTGGCCGAGGTCGGACTCGAACAGCCCGTTCTCCAGGTCCGCCTGGACCCAGGGGCCGGAGCCGTAGCAGGGCGCGAACCAGCACTCGGTGCCGAAGTTGATGGCGTCCATGTGGCCGTTGCCGGTGTCCTTGTTGTTGGTCTCGGCGTTGCCGTAGTCGAAGCAGCAGCTGCCGTTCACATGGGTGCCGGAGGTGACCATGTACATCCCCTCGGCGGCGCCGTTGGTGGCGACACCGGAGGTGGCGTTGTCCCGGTAGCCCATGCCCGCCGATATCTCCAGACCGTAGACCTGGTGCCCGCCGACGGTCACCGGCAGCGCGTCCGCCGGGGCCCCGACGTCGGCCGCGCCGGCCCCGCCCGCGCCCTCGACCGTGAGGTCGTTGTGCCTGCTGGACTGGTCGTAGATCCTGGTGACGATGCAGGTCGTACCGGCGCAGAAGGAGTTCTGCGCGGCGGCGTCGGCATAGCCGCCGGCAGCCAGCAGGCCGATGTCGGCCTTGGCGCTGTCCGAGGCGCGCTGCACCTGGTAGAGGGGGCCGCCGTACGACGAGTACAGCGCCCGGACCATGCTGTGGGCGGCGACGCACGGGGTGCCGGCGGCGGCGTAGACGTCACAGGGCAGCGAACTCGCGGCGGACGCCTCGGGCGCGCCCGCCCCGACGACGAGCGCGGCGACGGTGGCGAACGCGGCGAGCACGGACAGCACGGCTCTGCGGACGCGCGGCGGACAGGAGCGCAGGGCTCGTACGGGCACTGAGAACACGGTGCACCTCTTCTTCGTTCCTCGTAGGGCGGTGCGGGTGCTTGCTGTCCGATATACCGAACATTGTTCGATCGAAATACCGAACCTATTCGTCTGCCGAAATGCCGACCATTCGCCGGCAATTCAGAGAATTGCAGAGGCGATTGTTTGAGCGCGGTCAACCGACGTCAAGCCCTGCGGCGCGGAACAATGACTGTTCTTTAATTGCCGGGCCCGAGGCTAGGCTTGGGCTGTGTACGAGCCTGCGAACGAGACGCCCCGGGACCACCGGCCGGCCAGGTCCATCAGGGTGCTGCTCGCCGAGGACCAGGGGATGATGCGCGGGGCCCTGGCCTTACTGCTCGGCATGGAGCCGGACATCGAGGTGGTCGCCCAGGTCGCGGCGGGTGACACGATCGTCGACGCCGCGCTCGTCCACCGGCCGGACGTGGCCCTGCTCGACATCGAACTGCCGGGCCGGAGCGGCCTGGACGCGGCGGCGGAGCTGCGCGAGCAGGCGCCGGACTGCCGGGTGCTGATCCTCACCACCTTCGGCCGGCCCGGCTATCTGCGCCGGGCGATGGAGGCCGGGGCGGCCGGGTTCCTGGTGAAGGACGGCCCGGTGGAGGAACTGGCGCGGGCGATCCGGCGGGTGCTCGCCGGGGAGACCGTGGTCGACCCGGCGCTCGCCGCGGCCGCGCTCAGCGCCGGGCCGAACCCGCTGACCGCGCGCGAGTGCGACGTGCTGAAGGCGTCGGTGGACGGCGCGACCGTCGCCGACATCGCGGCGAAGCTGCACCTGTCGGAGTCGACGGTCCGCAACTACCTCTCCGCCGCGATAGGCAAGACCGGCACCCGCAACCGCGCCGAGGCAGTACGGGAGGCCCGGCAGCAGGGATGGCTGTGACCTCCCGTCCGATCCACGACCGCGGTCACCGCGTCACCTCCGCCGACTGACAGGACGCGCCCGGCGCGGCAGCCGTCGCGCCACCGGCACCGCGCCTCCCAGGTCGCTCACCCGGCGCGGCGGAAGAGGGTCACCACCGCCGCCCCGCCGAGTCCGATGTTGTGCGCGAGGGCGGTGCGGGCGTCGGGGACCTGCCGGGCGCCGGCCGTGCCGCGCAGCTGCCACACCAGTTCGGCGGTCTGGGCGAGCCCGGTCGCGCCCAGCGGGTGCCCCTTGGAGATGAGACCGCCGGAGGGGTTCACCACCCAGCGGCCGCCGTACGTGGTCGCGCCGGACTCGACGAGCTCACCCGACCCGCCGGCGGCGCACATGCCGAGCGCCTCGTAGGTCAGCAACTCGTTGACGGAGAAGCAGTCGTGGAGTTCGACGACGTCGACGTCCTCGATGCCGAGGCCGGAACGGTCGTACACCTGCCGCGCCGCCGCCCGTGACATGGGCTGCCCGACCACGTCGACGCACGAGCCGGACGCGAAGGACTCCTCGGTGTCGGTCGCCATCGCCTGCGCGACGATCTCGACGAGACCGGTGAGCCCGCGCCGTTCGGCGAAGCGCTCCGAGACGACCACGGCGGCCGCCGCGCCGTCGGAGGTGGGCGAGCACTGGAGCCTGGTGAGCGGGCGGTGGACGGTGCGGGACGCGAGGATGTCGGCGACGTCGTACACGTCCTGGAACTGGGCGTAGGGATTGTCCGCGGAGTGCCGGTGGTTCTTGGCGGCCACCGCGGCGAGCTGCGCCTCGGTGGTGCCGTAGCGCTCCATGTGCTCGCGGGCCGCGTCGCCGAAGATCTGCGCGGTGGGCGGGGTCGCCTCGAAGCCGTGCCGGGCGGCCATCACGCCGTAGTGCCGGGCGACGGGGGAGGTCGAGAAGTCGCCCCCCTCGGCGCCGCCGCCGAGCGCGCCCTTCTTCATCTTCTCGAAGCCGAGCGCCAGGACGCAGTCGGCCGCCCCGCCCTCGACCAGCTGGCGGGCCAGCATCAGGGCGGTGGCGCCGGTGGCGCAGTTGTTGTTGACGTTGTAGACGGGAACGCCGGTCAGGCCCAGCTCGTAGGCGGCCCGTTGCCCGGCGGTGGAGGGCTGGAAACAGTAGCCGACAGGAACCTGTTCCACCTCGCCGTACGTGATCCCGGCGTCGGCGAGCGCGGAGCCGCCGGCCTCCCGGACCATGTCCCAGTACTGCCAGTCACGGGTCTCTGGCTTCTCGAACTTGGTCATACCGACGCCGGCAACATAGGCCTTCATGGCGCGCACACTAGAACGTGTTTCACAAATATGCCATCCCCTGACGGCCGATCAGAAATTCATGGAACGGTCAAGGATCCGCCGACGGCCCGAGCCCGCGGAATAGTTGCCTGTGCATACGAGGTTTAGCCGGTACTTATCAATCGGGAGGCCTCACTCAATGACGCACACGACGACCGACCAGCCCGCCCGGGGCGCGAGCGGGGCCGTGGTCCCGGTGCTCGCCTTCGCGGGCATCGTGGTCGCGGTGATGCAGACCCTGCTCGTTCCGGTCATCAAGGACCTGCCGCAGCTGCTGGGCACCGAGCCGAGCAACGCCACCTGGGTCCTGACCTCCACGCTGCTGTCGGGCGCCGTGGCCACCCCGATCATGGGCCGCCTCGGTGACCTCTACGGCAAGCGGCGGATGCTGATCCTGAGCCTCGCCGTGATGGTGGTCGGCGCGCTGATCAGCGCGCTCACCAGCGAGCTGCTGACGATGATCGTGGGCCGCACCCTCCAGGGCTTCGCCATGGGCGCGATCCCGCTCGGCATCGGCCTGATGCGGGACATGCTGCCGCGCGAGAAGCTGGGTTCGGCGATGGCCCTGATGAGCTCCTCGATCGGCGTCGGCGGCGGCCTCGCGCTGCCCGCCGCGGCCCTGGTCGCGCAGCACATGGACTGGCACGCCCTGTTCTACGGCGCGGCCGGCCTCGGTGCGATCTGCATAGCCCTGACCCTCCTGGTGGTACCGGAGTCCACGATGCGCGCGGAGGGCTCCTTCGACGTGGTCGGCGCGCTCGGCCTGTCCACCGGTCTGGTGCTGCTCCTGCTGCCCATCACCAAGGGCAGCGACTGGGGCTGGTCGTCCGGCACCACGCTCGGCCTGTTCGCCGCCTCGGTCGCCGTGCTCGTCCTCTGGGGCCTCTTCGAGCTGCGCCACGCGGCCCCGCTGGTCGACCTGCGCACCACCGCCCGCCGCGAGGTCCTCCTCACCAACCTCGCCTCGATCATGGTCGGCGTCAGCTTCTACGTCGTCTCGCTGGTCCTGCCGCAGCTGCTCCAGCTCCCGAAGGCCACCGGCTACGGCCTCGGCCAGTCGATGGTCAGCGCCGGTCTGCTGGTCGCCCCGCTGGGTCTGACGATGATGTTCACGGCCCCGGTGTACGCCCGCCTCTCCGTCAAGTACGGCCCCAAGACCACCCTCATCCTCGGCATGCTGATCATCGCGATCGGCTACGGCGCCGGCCTCGGCCTGATGAGCGCGGCCTGGCAGAGCCTGGTCATCGCGGTCGTCCTCGGCGCGGGCATCGGCCTCGCCTACTCCTCGCTGCCCGCGCTGATCGTCGGCGCGGTCCCGGCGTCCGAGACCGGCGCGGCGAACGGCCTCAACACCCTGATGCGGTCGATCGGCACCTCCGTCTCCAGCGCCGTCATCGGCATGGTGCTGGCGAACACCGCGAACAACGTGGGCGGCGTCGCCATCCCGACCATGCACGGATTCCGGGTCTCGTTCCTGATCGCGACGGCCGCGGTGGCGGTGGGTCTGCTCCTCGCGGTGTTCCTGCCCAAGCGGAGCCAGCCGGCCCAGCACACCCAACTGCGGGCCAGCAGCGAGGAGGAGGCCGCCCTCGCCCACGCCGAGGAGGTGCTGCGGGGCTTCCGCGGCCGCGTCCTGGACGCCGCGGGCACGCCGGTGGCCCGCGCCAAGGTGACCCTGATCGACCGGCGCGGCCGGCAGGCGGGCGCCACCCTCTCCGCCGAGGACGGCACGTACGCGCTCGCGGTGCCCGCCGAGGGGGCGTACGTCCTGGCCGCGAAGGCGACGGGCCACGGCCCGCTCGCCTCGTCGGCGACCCACTCCGGCGACGCCCGCGCGATCGACCTGGACCTGGCCCTGCCCGGGGAGTCGGTCACCGCGTGACCCCCGGCGCCCGGCCGACGCGAGCCCCCGGCGGCCCGGTCGGCGCGTGACTCCCGGCGGCCCGGTCGGCGCGTGACACCCGGCGGCCCGGTCGGCGCGTGACACCCGGCGGCCCGGTCGGCGCGTGACACCCGGCGGCCCGGTCGGCGCGTGACTCCCGCAAGGACGCCGTCCGCACCCCCGTCGTACCACCGGCGGGGGTGTGCGGCAGCATGGCTGTCCGAACAGCCGGACGAGCGCAGTGACGAGCGCAGTGAGTGCAGTGAGCGAGAGGACGCCCATGACCGCGGCAGCCCCCAAACCCGAGATCCTGGCCGCGTTCGAGGCGGCGAAGGGGTTCATGCCCGTCGGTGAGGGGCTCGCGCTGTACGCGGCCGCCGTCGAGGCCGGGCGGCTCGGCCTCCCGCTGCTGGAGGTCGGGACGTACTGCGGTCGTTCGACGATCCTGCTCGCGGACGCGGCCCGCTCCGCCGGGGTCACCGCGCTCACCGTCGACCACCACCGGGGCAGCGAGGAGCAGCAGCCGGGCTGGGACTACCACGACCCGGAGACGGTCGATCCGGAGATCGGGCTGATGGACACGCTGCCCGCCTTCCGGCGCACCCTGCACCGGGCGGGCCTGGAGGACCACGTGGTCGCCGTCGTCGGCCGTTCCCCGCAGATCGCCGCGTTCTGGAACTCGCCGCTCGGCCTCGTCTTCATCGACGGCGGCCACACCGACGAGCACGCCACCGCCGACTACGAGGGCTGGGCCCCCCATGTGGCCCAGGGCGGCCTGCTGCTGATCCACGACGTCTTCCCGGACCCGCTGGACGAGTTCACCGGCCAGGCCCCCTACCGCGTCTACCTGCGCGCCCTGGAGTCGGGCGCCTTCACGGAGGTCTCGGCCCACGACTCGCTGCGTGTCCTGCGGCGAACGGCGGCGGGGATCTGAGAGCGCGGTTAGAGTCGCAGACGTGTCGTACTCAGGCCCGGAATTCGATCCCTCGCGGCAGCGCCGGTTCCGGCGGGCGCCGCTCGCCGTCGGTCTCGCCGCGCTGGTGCCCGGTGCGCTGCTCGGATGGGTGGTGTACGAAGGGGTCGGCAAGCCCGGCGGAAGCGCCCGCGCAAGCGCTGCCGGGCAGGCGCGGACCGGGACGCCCAAGTCGGCGCCCGTGTCCCCGGGCGACGACGCCAAGGTGCCGAGCCCGGACGCGGCCCGCCCGCTGCAGGGCAAGGTCGTCGTCATCGACCCGGGGCACAACCCGGGGAACTTCCGGCACACGTCCGAGATCAACCAGAAGGTGAACATCGGGACGAACTTCAAGGAGTGCGACACGACGGGCACGTCCACCAACGCCGGGTACAGCGAGGCCCGTTTCACCCTCGACGTCGCGCACCGGCTGCGGACCCTGCTGGAGCGGCAGGGCGCCACGGTGAAGCTGACCCACGACGGGGACCAGCCGGCCTGGGGACCGTGCGTGACCCGGCGCGCGGAGATCGGCAACGCCGCGCACGCCGACGCGGCCATCTCCATCCACGCCGACGGAGCGCCCGAGGGCGACCGCGGCTTCCATGTGATCCTGCCCGCGTCGGTGCACTCGGGTGCCGCCGACACCCGTCCGATCGTCGCCTCCTCCCGCGCCCTCGGCGAGCGTGTCGAGCGCGACTTCGCGAAGGTCACGGGCTCCGCGCCGGCCAACTACGTCGGCGGCGGCACCGGTCTCGACGTACGCAAGGATCTCGGCGGTCTCAATCTGTCAACGGTTCCCAAGGTGTTCATCGAGTGCGGCAACATGCGGGACAGCTCGGACGCGGCACTGCTGACCAGTGGCGCCTGGCGGCAGAAGGCGGCGCAGGGGATCTCTGAGGGAATCGTGGGTTTCCTGCGCGGGTAGGCAGGGGCGAGCCCCTCCGGGCGGACACCCTGATCGTTCGGACGATAGTGTCCGTCCTACGATTCCTGCGATCGGTTCCGAACGATGAGGGGCACACCCCCGCGACGCCTCCTCAGCCGACGAGACGACCTACGAAGGACCTGAAGTGAATATCCGCTCCCTCACTAGAGGCGACGGCGTGGTGATCGGTGCAGCGGTCCTGCTGTTCATCGCGTCGTTCCTCGACACGTTCGACAAGTCCGGCAACGGTGCCCCGAACGCCTGGGACAACCTCGGCCTGGTGATGAGCATGTACGTCGGCGGCATCGCCGGCGCGGTCCTGATCGTCCTCGCCCGCGCCCTGCCGCAGCCGCTGAGGTTCGTGGGCCTCGACCTGGGACAGATCGGCGTCGGCCTCACGGTGTTCTCCCTGTGGACCGCGTTCTGGTCGACCATCGACCCGCTGGGCCCGTTCACCGACGAGTTCAAGAGCCTGGACGTCGGTGCGGGCTCCGGTCTGATCCTCGGCCTGATCGCGGCTCTGGTCCTGGCCGCGGCCGCCGTCGCCACCCCGCTGGTGCCCGCCCTCCAGGCGGCCCTGATCCCGGCCCCCAAGCCGCCGGCCCCGCAGCCCTACGGCGCCCAGCCCCCCGGCGGCTACGGCTACCCGGGCGCCGGCGCCCCGCAGTCCGGCCAGCCCTACGGCGCCCAGCCGCAGCCCGGCCAGCCGTTCGGCCAGCAGCCCCCGGTCGCCGCGCAGCAGCCGCCGGCCGCGGACTTCTCGCCGTTCTGGTTCGCCGTCCCGGTGTCGCGGCCGCTGTTCGCGGAGGACGGCTCGCCCGCGCCGATCGCCGAACTGGCGCCCGGCACCTGGTACTTGGCGGTAGAGCAGCGGGGCGCCGCCCTGGTGGCCCAGACCCAGGACGGCCGCCGTGGCGTGCTCCAGGACACCTCCGGGATCCAGCGCGGCTGAACACCCCAGTACGGACGGCCCCTTGCCCTTCCGGGTGAGGGGCCGTTGCCGTACAGTCGCCCGGCAGTTGTCTGACGTGACGTCAGGAGGCGGACATGCGACTGGGGTTGGCGCTCGGCTACTGGGGGCGCGGGCCCTCCCCGGACCATGTGCCGCTCGCCCAGGAGGCGGAGCGGCTCGGGTACGACTCGGTGTGGACGGCGGAGTCCTGGGGCTCGGACGCCTTCACCCCGCTCACCTGGATCGCCGCACGGACGTCGACGATCAAGCTGGGTACGGCCGTTGCCCAGATGGCGGCCCGGTCGCCGACCACCACCGCGATGCACGCGCTGACCCTGGACCACCTGTCCGGGGGCCGGATGCTGCTCGGGCTCGGGCTGTCCGGACCGCAGGTGGTCGAGGGCTGGTACGGCCGGCCGTTCCCGAGTTCGCCGCTGACCGCGACCCGTGAGTACGTGGACGTCGTGCGGCAGGTGCTGCGGCGCGAGGGGCCGGTGACGGTGGACGGGCGCTTCCACCCGCTGCCGTACCGGGGGGCGGACGCGACCGGTCTCGGCAAGCCGCTGAAGCCCATCACCCACCCCCTCCGGGCCGGACTGCCGGTCCTGCTCGGTGCCGAGGGGCCGAAGAACGTCGCCCAGACGCTCCGGATCGCCGACGGCTGGCTGCCGCTGTACTGGGCGCCGAACCGGCCCGAGGTGTACGGCCCGGCGGTCGCCGACCTCCCGGCGGGCTTCCTGGTCGCTCCCATGGCCCAGGTCAGGGTCTGTGACGACGTGGCGGCCGGGCTGCTGCCCGTGAAGGCGATGCTCGGCTTCTACATCGGCGGCATGGGCCACGCGGCCCGCAACTTCCACGCCGACCTCATGGCCCGCATGGGGTACGAGACCGAGGCCCGGCGGATCCAGGAACTGTTCCTGTCGGGGCGCCGGGAGGAGGCGGTGCTGGCGGTGCCGGACGCCTTCGCCGACGAGATCTCGCTGGTCGGCCCGCGTGAACGCATCGCCGAGCGGCTGGAGTTGTGGCGCAAGGGCCCGGTGACCGACCTGCTGGCCCTGGCCCCGGACCCCCACACCCTGCGGGTGCTCGCCGAGCTGAACTCCTAGTGACCGGCCAGCTGACCGGCCGTGGGCACCTGGTTGTGCACCGGGGCGCCGGCGCTCTGGCCCGCCTCCTTGACCTTGTTGATGACGTCGTCGAAGGCACCGGCCGCGTTCCCGTCCCCCTTGCGGAGCTTGCCCGGCAGGCCCTTCAGCCCGTCGATGGCGGCGGAGAGCGGCGCGAGGGCCTTGGACAGCAACGGATCGCCCTGGGCGTTCCGCTTGGCGGCCTTCAGCCTGTTGTACGCGAACCCGCCCGCGGCGGCCGCCTTGACCAGGGTGAAGGTGCGGCCGTGGGCGCCCTTCTTGAACTTGCCGGCCTTCCACGGCTTCACGATCCACTGGTAGGTCGCACCGGCGGCGAGTCCCGCGTTGGCGACGAACCGCGCCTTGGCGAACTTCTGTTTCTCCGCGGACGTGCTGGGACTGGGTGTGTCGGCCACCGGGGCCGCCACGACTCCGGTGTCCACGGCCTTGCTCCGGGTGCTGCCGGCGCAGGCGGTGACGCCGGCGACCAGGGCGCAGCAGACGGTGAGCGCGACGACGAGGCGCCGTATCGGTACGGGCACGGGGTCCTCCCGTGTGTCTCGGTGTCGTCCCCGAGCGGTTCCTCCCTCCGGCAGCGTCACCCAGACGGCGGCACCTCGCCACTCGGGGGACACGGTCCAGGTTTCAAGGACCGTTCGGCGGCAAGCCGCAGGGTATGTCCTCTGAACGCGGTGCCAATCAGGCCGGTAGGGTCGTCGCGCTCATCGCCGACGTCATGGCCCTCATCCTGGGCCTGTGGATCCTGATGTACCTGTTGGACGCGAACCGGGCGAACAGCCTGGTCCAGTTCGTCCATGACACGGCGGCCTGGCTCGCAGGCTGGTCGCGTGACCTGTTCACCTTCGACAAGGCCTGGGCCAGGGTGGTGGCGGGCTACGGCCTGGCAGCGATCGTCTACCTGTTCATCGGCCACGCCATAGCGAACCGCATGCACCGCCACTGACAAGCGCCGGTCGGTGGAGCGCCCCGAAGGGGGCGAGGGGAACTGCGCGACCAGCCCCTACGGCGCCGCACCCACCGTAGCACAGCTCCCCCGCCCCACTAGGCGCAACAATCCACCTCAAGGCCAGAAGGAAGCTCCCCGCCCCCGAAAACGGCGCAGGTGGCGTCATGCCCCCCGAGCGCGGCCACGGCGAGCAGCAACGACCCCGCCGTCCACGTCGTCAGCTCCCGCGGCCACACCGCGTCGTCCTCGTACACGTACCCCGTCCAGTACAGCCCCGACTCCGCGTCCCGCAGGTGCTGGATGGACTGGAGGATCTCCAGCGCCCGGTCGGACTCCCCCACCGCCCACAGCGCCAGCGCCAGCTCTGCCGACTCCCCGCCCGTCACCCACGGGTTGGGGACGACGCACCGCACCCCGAACCCGGGCACCACGAACCGGTCCCAGTCCTTGGCGATCCGCGCCCCCGCCTCCGCACCGGTCAGCGCCCCGCCGAGGACCGGGTAGTACCAGTCCATCGAGTACCGGTCCTTGTCCAGGAACCGCTCCGGGTGGAGCCGTATCGCGTGCCGCAGCGCGCCCACCGCCAACTCCCAGTCCGGCTGCGGCTCTTCCCGCTGCTCGGCGATGGCGAGCGCGCAGCGCAGCGCGTGGTGGATGGACGAACTCCCGGTCAGCAGCGCGTCGTCGGTGGGGGTGCCGTCGTCCTCACGACGCCAGCCGATCTCGCCGCCCGGCTGCTGCAGCCGCAGCACCCACTCGACGGCCGCGTAGACGGCGGGCCACATCCGGTCGAGGAACGTGTCGTCGCCGGTGGACAGGTAGTGGTGCCAGACGCCGACGGCGATGTACGCCACGAAGTTGGACTCGCGGGCGCGGTCGGTGACGTCGTCGTGGGCGCCGTCGGCGTAGGCCGCGTACCAGGAGCCGTCCTCGTTCTGGTGCCGGGCGAGCCAGTTGTACGCCCGCTCGGCCGCCTCGTGCTCCCCGGCCGCGTCCAGCGCCATCGCGGCCTCGGTGTGGTCCCACGGGTCGAGGTGGTGCCCCCTGAACCACGGGATCGCGCCGTCCTCCCGCTGCACGGCGAGGATGCCGCGGACGGTCGCGGCGGCCTGCTCGGCGGTGAGGACCCCGGGCAGGACGAGGTGTTCTGTCCGGGGGGTGGTCACTTGGCGGCCGCCTCGGCGTCCGACGGGGCCTGGGCGCCGGCCTCGGTCCGGGGCAGGTGCGGCTTCGTGGCGTACACGACGAAGCTCTTGCCGATGACCGGGTTCAGCGCCTGCTCGGCGACCCGGGTGGCCAGCGGCTTCTTCATGATGTCCCAGACCAGCAGCTTGTGGTACGCGCGCACCGGCAGCGCCTTGTCGTTGTCGACGCCGAACGCGCACTTGAGCCACCAGTACGGCGAGTGCAGCGCGTGCGCGTGGTGCGAGCCGTACGGCCGCAGGCCGGCCTCCTTGATCTTCCCGATCAGCTCGTCGGCCTTGTAGATGCGGATGTGACCGCCCTCGACCTCGTGGTAGGCGTCGGAGAGCGCCCAGCAGACCTTCTCGGGGCCGTAGCGGGGCACGGTGACGGCTATCCGGCCGCCGGGCTTCAGCACCCGCACCATCTCGGCGAGCACGCCCTTGTCGTCGGGGATGTGCTCCATCACCTCGGAGATGATGACGACGTCGAAGGACTCGTCGGGGAAGGGCAGGGCGAGGGCGTCGCCCTCCATCGCGGTGGCCGTCGCGCCCGCCGGGGCCTCGCCGGCCTCCTTCATCGCCGCGAACCACTTGGCGACCTCGCGGATCTCCTCGCCGTTCTGGTCGAGGGCCACGACCTGGGCGCCGCGCCGGTAGCACTCGAAGGCGTGCCGGCCCGCCCCGCAGCCGAGGTCCAGGACGCGGTCGCCCGGCGCGAGCGGGAACCGGGAGAAGTCGACGGTCAGCACGTGGCCCTGCTTTCACTCTCGTGACGAACACCGGCGGAGGCCGCGGAGCGGCCGGGACTGCGGGGCGCGGAGCGGCCGGGACCGCAGGGCACGGAGCGCGCCGGTACGGCCTCGCCCGCACGGCGGTCGATCGCCTCGCGGTAGTGGGCCACCGTGCCCTGCGCGGCGCGCGCCCAGGTGTAGTGCCGCAGCACCCGCTCGCGGCCCGCACGGCCGAGCCGCAGCCGCAGGTCCGCGTCGCCGAGCAGCCGTCCGAGCGCGGCGGCCAGCGCGCCCGCGTCGCCGGGGGGCACGGCCAGGCAGGTCTCGCCGTCGCGCCCGGCGACCTCGGGGATGGCGCCGCCGGTCGTGGCGACCAGCGGGGTGCCGGTCGCCATGGCCTCGGCGGCGGGCAGCGAGAAGCCCTCGTAGAGCGACGGCACGCAGGCCACCTCGGCGGACCGGACCAGGTCGACCAGTTCGGCGTCGGAGATGCCCTTGACGAACTCGACGGCGCCCTGGAGGCCGTACCGCTCCATGGCCTGCGCGACGGGCCCCTCGGCGGGCCGCTTGCCGACGACGACGAGGTGGGCGGCGGGCTGCTCGGTGCGCACCTTGGCGAGGGCCTCGACGAGGAAGACGAGCCCCTTGAGCGGGACGTCCGCGCTGGAGGTGGTGACGATCCGGCCGGGGACCTGGGGGACGGCCGGATTCGGCGCGAACAGGTCGGTGTCGGCGCCGATGTGGACGACGTGCACGCGGTCCCCGCGGACGCCGAGGTGGTCGACGATCTCCTGGCGGGAGGTGCCGGAGACGGTGAGCACGGACGGCAGCCGGCGGGCCACCCGGCGCTGCATCCGGGTGAAGGCGTACCACCGTCGCACGGAGTACCGCCGTTTCCACCCCTCGGCGGCGTCCAGCTCCAACTGCCGGTCGACGGTGATGGGATGGTGGATCGTGGTGACCAGGGGGGCGCCGATGTCCCCCAACAGGCCGTAGCCGAGGGTCTGGTTGTCGTGGACGACGTCGAACTCCCCGGCGCGGGCGCGCAGATGGCGGCGGGCGCGCAGGGAGAAGGTCAGCGGTTCGGGGAAGCCTCCGGTCCACATGGTGGCCACTTCGAGGGCGTCGACCCAGTCCCGGTACTCGTCCCGCTTCGGCGTCCGGAAGGGGTCCGGGGAGCGGTACAGATCGAGGCTGGGCAGCTCGGTGAGGGTGAGGCCCGGGTAGCCCTCGTCGAGGACCGGGTACGGCTGCGAACCGATCACCTCGACCCGGTGCCCGAGGCGGGCCAGCTCGCGCGACAGGTGCCGTACGTAGACACCCTGGCCGCCGCAGAACGGGTTCCCTTTGTAGGTGAGGAGTGCGATGTCGAGCGGTCGCTCGCCGTCGGCGGCGGGTTCCTCGTCGGCACCCGCCCGACTGGCCTCAGCGGTCACTCCGGGCCCCCTTCTCCCTGCACTTTCCCGTGAGGTTACGCCGGGACGCTAATCTAGAACAAGTTTCAGACTTGATCGTTCAAGAGGCTCTGAATCTACCGGCAGGTAGGGGCGGAGTGAGCAGTGGATCAGGTGATTCGCGCCACGGCGGGAACCCCTGCCATGCTGTCTGATCACTCGCCCTGAGCACTGCCCTCACCGACTGTCACGGACGGGACCCATGCCTGCGGAAGCCAAGGTGGACATCGGCGCCAGATCGGCCACCCCGCCGCTCACCGAGCGGCAGGAGGCCCGGCGCCGCCGGATCCTGCACGCGAGCGCCCAGCTGGCCAGCCGGGGCGGTTTCGACGCGGTGCAGATGCGCGAGGTGGCCGAGTCCTCCCAGGTGGCCCTGGGCACCCTGTACCGGTACTTCCCGTCCAAGGTGCACCTGCTGGTCGCGACCATGCAGGACCAGCTGGAGCACATGCACGGCACGCTGCGCAAGAAGCCGCCGGCGGGCGAGACGGCGTCCCAGCGGGTCGCCGAGACCCTGATGCGGGCCTTCCGCGCCCTCCAGCGGGAGCCGCACCTGGCCGACGCGATGGTCAGGGCGCTCACCTTCGCCGACCGCAGCGTCTCGCCCGAGGTGGACCAGGTCTCCCGGCAGACCACGGCGATCATCCTGGACGCGATGGGACTGACCGACCCCTCCCCGGCCCAGCTGTCCGCCGTCCGGGTGATCGAGCACACCTGGCACTCGGCCCTGATCACCTGGCTCTCGGGCCGGGCCTCCATCGCCCAGGTGAAGATCGACATCGAGACGGTGTGCCGGCTGATCGACCTGACGGAGCCGGAAGAGCAGCCACAGGAGAAGCGGTAGGCACCGCGACGGAAGCCGTAGGCACCGCGGCGCACGCGACGACCGCGGGGGGCGAGAGTCTGGGGGGGCACGTGGTAGCCCCCGGCTGCACGCGAAAGACCTACGAGACGGGTTCCCTTCGCCGGCATGGTCCGGATCAGGTGTTGGGGGTCGCCGTCCGGCCCTACTGCTGCCTTCCGGCCTCTCAGCCCGACCGTCGACGTCGGCACCGGCGGATGCTTCTGCATCTGCGTCACGCCTGAGTCGGCTACTCCGCTCGGACTCCCTCACTCGCCTCGTAGGCTGATTCCAGAATAGAACGGACAGGGCGAATGAGAACCCCCTGAAGAGTGATTTTTTCGACTTTTCCTGACACATCGGTCGAGCACCGGAGGCTCGGGGGACCACCTGGCAGGATGTCGCGGTCGTCGGGGCGGAAACGGCCTGGCGGGGCGCCCTCGCCCGATCGCAGAATCGCCCCCATGGCACTCATCCACAACACCACCGTCAAGCCCACCAAGCTCGAACTCCTCGCCGACTGGCTGCCCACCCGGCCCTGGTACCGGGGAGCGGCCGCACCGGAGTTGACGAAGGCCGGCGGGTTCCGGCTCGACGACCCGGCGGGCGAGGTCGGGATCGAGTTCATGATCGTCACCACCGCCGACGAGGGCACGGAGGGCACCGGGGGCACGGTGGCGCACCTCGTACCGCTCACCTACCGTGGGGCCCCGCTCGACGGCGCCGAGCACGCGCTCGTGGGCACCATGGAACACGGGGTCCTCGGCCCCCGCTGGGCCTACGACGGCTGCCACGATCCGGTACTGACCGCGGCGCTGCTCGCGCTGATCGAGGGCCGTGCCGAGGCGCAGGCGCAGAGCCTCACCGACACGCCCGACCGCGAGATCGCCCGCTCCTACACCGGCGAGGGCCCTGTCCCCGGCCTCGGCGCCCCCGTCGACACCGACGAGAGCACCGATCTCGCCGTACCGGGCGGCGGGCTGGTGCTGCGGCTGCGGCGCGTACTGACCCCCGGCTCGACCGCGCCCGAGGGCACGGTCGGACAGGTCACCGGCGTCTGGGACCAGCCGGACGGCACCCGCCCCCGGGCCCTGTTCGCGACACTGCAGCCACGGTAGGGAACGGCCACCCGACGGAACCGGCCGGCCCTCCCGGCGGCAGGCGTTGCCCCCTCCGGCAAGACCCGTCAGCCCTCCGCCGGGAGGTGTTCACCCCTCCGGCGAGACCCGGCAGCCCTCCGCCGGCAGGCAGGCATACGCCCCCCGGCAAGCCCCCGTCTGCCCTCCTCCGGCAGGCGTCCAACCCTCCGGCAGGACCGGCCAGCCCCCGCCCGGAGGCATACACCCCCCGGCGAGACCCGGCAGCCCTCCGCCGGCAGGCAGGCATACACCCCCCGGCGAGACCCGTCAGTCCTCCGGTGGGAACACCGGCTCCTCGGTGCCCAGGAGGGTGATCGTGATCGCTTCCACGGGGCAGTTCTCCGCCGCGTCGAGGATCTTTCCGTTGGCGTCCGTCTCCGGGTCCACGGGGTGGGACTGCATGGCGGAGTCGAGGCGGAAGGAGCCGGTGGCCCGGTGGACGCACTGGGCCGAGCCGATGCAGAGGGCGCGGTCGACCTCGACGTGCCAGCGGTCACCCATGGCGGTCCCTCATCCTTCCCAGCCGGCCGGCAGGTGGATCATCTTGTGTTCGAGGAACTCGCCGTACCCCTCCGGGCCGAACTCGCGCCCCAGGCCGGAGTTCTTGTAGCCGCCGAAGGGGCCCAGCATGTCGAGGCTGAAGGTGTTCACGGAGTAGGTCCCCGTGCGGACCTGGCGCGCGACCTCGATGCCGTGGGCCACGTCCGCCGTCCAGACACTTCCGCTCAGCCCGTAGTCCGAGTCGTTCGCGATCTTCAGGGCCTCGGACTCGTCGCCGTAGGGGAGCAGGCAGATCACCGGGCCGAAGATCTCCTCGCGGGCGATCCTCATGGAGTTGTCGACGTCGCCGAAGAGGGTCGGCTCGACGTACCAGCCCTTGTCCAGACCCGCCGGCCGGCCGCCGCCGGTGAGGATCTTGGCGCCCTCCTCCTGGCCGATCCGGATGTAGTCCAGGTTCCGCTGCTGCTGGCGGCGCGCGACCAGCGGGCCCACCTGGGTGGCCGGGTCCAGCGGGTCGCCGACCTTCAGGGCGCTCGCCGCGGCCGCGAAGGCGTCGGCGAACTCGTCGTAGCGGGAGCGCGGGACGAGGATGCGGGTCTGGGCGACGCACGCCTGGCCGTTGTTCATCCAGGCCGCGGGGACGATGCCGGCGACGGCGGTGGCCACGTCCGCGTCCGGCAGCACGACGGCCGCCGACTTGCCGCCCAGTTCCAGGGTCACGCGGGTGAGGTTCTTCGCGGCGACCTCCATCACGCGCTTGCCGGCCGCGACCGAGCCGGTGAAGGAGATCTTGTCGACGCCGGGGTGGGAGACGAGGTACTCGCTCACCTCGCGGTCCGCCGGGAGGATGGACAGGACGCCCTCCGGCAGCCCGGCCTCCTTCGTGATCTCCCCGAGGATGTACGCGTCCAGCGGCGACTCCGGGGACGGCTTCAGCACCACCGTGCAGCCGGTGAGCAGCGCCGGGGCCAGCTTGGCGGCGGCCACGAACTGCGGCACGTTCCAGGGCACCACGGCCGCCACGACCCCGACCGGCTCCCGCCGCACCAGGATCTTGCCGAGCACCCCGTCGCGCGCCTGTTCGTAGGTGAAGTCCCGTGCGACCCTGATCGCCGCGTCCCACACCATCATCGCGCCCAGCGCCTGCGCGAGGACGCTCCAGGAGTACGGGGAGCCGTTCTCGGCGGAGATCACCCGGGCGATCTCCTCGTGCCGCACGGCGATCGCGTCCTTGATCCGTCCGACGACCTCGATCCGCTCGTCGAGCGTCATGCGCGGCCAGGGTCCCTCGTCGAAGGCCCGCCGGGCCACCGCCACCGCCCGGTCCACGTCCTCCCGCGAGGCGTGCGGCACCCGGCCGAAGACCTCCTCGGTGTGCGGAGAGACCACCTCGATGACGTCCTTGCCCAGGGGGTCGGTCAACTCCCCGCCGATGAACAGCTGTCCGTGTTCCAGGAACTCGGTCATGGCGCCCCGCCACCCTTCCTGACGATGTCTCAGAACTGATACCAGTTCTAGTTCAACTAAGCCAGGGGCAGGGCCGAATAGGCCCCCACCAGCGGTTTTGCCGCCAGTGGGGTGTGCCGTCACGCCGCGTGGGCCG
>NZ_JBFAXI010000092.1:0-33898 GCF_040680735.1 Streptomyces sp. NPDC051987
GTGTCGCTGTGCCGGGCCCGCTCCAGGATCGTCGGCATCACCCGCTCCAGCTCCTCGGCGAGCCGCCGGCCCTGCTCCCCGTGGTTCTGCAGGTCCGCCCGGCAGCGCGGCACGATGGCGCTCACCCACGGGCGGGCGTAGGCGTCGAACGTCTTCAGCCGGCGGCGGCGTTCCTCGTCGCCCAGCGCCCACTGGTCCACCAGCAGGATGCCGGGCTGCCGCTCCCCGGACCCGTGCTGCTCCTCGGCGGGGTTCTCGTCGTCGAAGGCGGCGACGGTCACCCGGTAGTCCAGCGAGCGGATCAGTTCCTCGGCGTGCGCGGACAGCGCGCGGGTCGACTCGGTGCGGTACGGGTTCCAGTCCAGCGCGTCGTCGCCGTACGGCCGGGCGTCGCGGTGCTCCGGGACCGAGTCAGCGGTGGGCGCGGCCACGGTGAGCCGGATGTGCCTCGGGCCGGTGCCGCGCGGTTTGAAGGCGCTCGGGGTGCTCTCGTAGTCCCGGGGGCGGCCGGGCGGCAGCCCGGACTCGCGGGCCGCCTGCACGATGCGTTCGGCCAGGCCGAAAACCGTCTCGTCGTACTCGTCGTGCAGCCGGCTGAGCTTGATCAGCCCGTAGATGCCGTTGCTCAGGTAGCGCCCGCTCGACGACACGTTCTCGACGTGGATGTGCCGGACCGAGTCCGGAAGCTCACGCATGTCGACGCGCGTCCACAGGGCGGGCACGATGGCGGAGGCGGTGGCGGTGCCGGTGGTCCTGGCGTGCAGCATCCGCTCGTGGAAGGCGTACCACTCGCGGCCGCACATCTCGCTGGAGAAGTAGCGCGGGGAGAACAGCGGCACGAACACCCGGCAGGCGGCGAGGTTCTCGCTCAGCTTCTCGGGCCAGCCCTCCCCGGAGCGCATCTCCCGGTCCATGAACCCGACCGGGCAGCCCGCGGGCAGGTCGGTGAGGGCCATGATGTGGCTGCACAGGTCGTTGTAGAGGACCCGCACCCAGTGGTCCGGGTCGCCGCTGTCCGGGCTCCAGGGCGGGGTGTGCGCGTACGACAGGAAGAAATAGGGCCGGTTGTCCGGAACCCGATCATGCACCCGTTCCCCCATGTCCGCACGTCCCCCTGCCCGTCGGCAAGCCGCTGGACGGCCCCCGTCGCCGTGCGTGCCTCCGCCGGACTCAACAATGTGCCCGACGGACCCCGTATCCGGTTCACTCCTTTCAGGCCAAAGCCCGGCGATATCCAGACATCTGCCCCTTGGCGTGGCCCACCACGTCCCGCATGCCGCAGAGGACGACCGGCCGCGAGGCCCACGTGCCCTCGGCGAGCATGCGGCGCGGCAGCCGGGCGCCGATCGCCCCGAAGTCGCTGTCGTCCAGCGCCAGATCGCGGTACTCGACCCAGTTCCCCTTGTGGCCCACCACGCACCGGTAGGTGCGCCGGGGCGGCCTCGGCCACATCAGGTACTCGGCGTAGTGCAACGCGCTGCACACCTCGAACCCGACCCGCAGCAGCAGGATCTGGGCGTCGGCGGCGTACAGCCGTGCCATCGGGGAGAGCCGGCCCAGATGGCTGCGCAGCGGGTGCCGGCGCAGCAACTCCCCGGCTCTCGGCCCGAGTCCGGCCAGCGAGGTCTGCGGATGCGCGCTGCGCACCGCGCCGCGGGTCGACCGCACGCACTCGGCGAGCGCCCCCATCGTCGGGCACTCGGTGGCCTCCGGATCGAACGGCGGCATGCCCCGGCGGTACTCGGCCGCCTCCGCCTCGCTCAGGTCCGCCACCGCCTCCCGGTGGGCCCGGGAGGTGTCGGAGTTCTCGGGCGTGAACGCCGGCACGATCAGTGTGCCCTCGGGGCCGAGTGCGGCCCGCAGCGCGTCCCGGACCGCTTCCGGCGCGGTCCCGGTGCCGCCCAGCGAGGCGTGCACCATCAGCACCCCGCCCCGCCGGACGCCCAACGAGCCGAGCAGGCCGCCCAGTTCCGCCTCCGCCGACTGCGCCACCTCGGTCATGATCCCTCACGGAGACTCGGGGACTGCGACCACTGCGACCACATGCGGGCCACGAGCACGGCCCCGGTCGAGGTCAGTTCGGACTCCGGCAGCAGGGTGAGCGCCGTCAGCGCGGCCGCCGCCTCCTGGTGCGCCCGCCGGCCCAGCCCCTCGTCCGCCCGGTCCAGCAGGGCACGGGCGGGGCTGCCCGGCCGGTGCAGGTCGGCCGTCTCGCGCAGGGCGGTCAGGCGGGCCCGGCGGCCGATGCGCGGCAGTTCCCGGGCGAACTCCTCGGCGGTCACGTCGACCGCCACGCCCAGCGCCCCGAACCCGTGGGTGCCGAGCGCCAGCCCGCTGCCCGCCGCCAGCGGGGTGAGGACGGTGGGGCGGAACGCGTCCGGATCGGCGTCCCGGTCCGGCGCGTCCTTCGCCAGCAGTTCGTAGGCGCGGGCCATCCGTTCGGCGAACTCGCCGCACTCCAGCGGCGGGGCGACGGGGGAGGGGTAGCAGTCGCGGTAGGGGTCGGCGTCGTCGACCAGCGGGCCGCCCTGGACCGGCAGCCGGTCGACGGGGCGCCAGCGTGCGGAGACGGGGACCTCGTCCAGGCGCACCCACTCCGGGTCGGCCGCGCTGCCCGTGCGCACCCGGAAGGCGTCCGGTGCCACGGTGACCTCGACGCGGCCGGGGGCGTCCAGCCGGTAGGTGCCCCAGGTGGGCAGGTGCAGCCGGGTGCCGGGCTGGTCCCAGGACAGGGTGGCCGCCGCTCCGGCCCGCAGCGCCGCGGCGGCGGCCAGGGACATGAACCGGGCCGTGTCGGCGGGGCCGCTGAGGGAGCGCTGGAGGCTGGTGCGCACATACGGGTGCGCGAGCACCGCGTCCAGCTGCCGGGCGGTCTCGGCGTCGGCGTCCAGGGCCAGCAGCAGCCGCCAGGCGTCCGCCCAGTCCGGCTCGGACGCCAGGCGCTCCCGGGCCCGGCGCAGCAGCAGCCGGTCCAGCTCCAGCTGGGCCCAGGAGAGGCGGGCCGAATTCAGCACCGCCGGCGAGAACGAGCGGTCGGTCACCCGGTCGGCGATGCCCTCGACCAGGTTGCGGAGGTCACCGCAGAAGACACTGGGGTTGTCGAAGCCGTTCGCGGAGCTGTACCGGTGCCCGTACAGACCACCGCCGCAGGACCCCACCACGGGGCAGCGCCGGCAGGTGTCGCTGACCCCGTCGACACCCCGCTGCCGGGCCTGGACGCCGGGGTGCGCGGCGAACTCCGCGAACCCGTGGCGGAAGACGTCGTACCCGGTCTCGGGGGCGCCCGGGTAGGCGGTCTTGAGCCAGTCGGCCTGCTCGAAGGTGCCGTCCGTCTCGATCACGGCGAGATCGCTGGGCGCCAGTCCCAGCGCCTCGGTCAGGGGCGGCCCGCCGCGCAGCGTGCTGAGCACCGAGTCGAAGGTCCGCACCGGCATCGGACGGCCCTGCCGCTCCCAGCGGTCGAAGACCGCGAGCAGCCAGTCGGCGTACGGGGCGGGGGCCCCGGCCGGGTTGGGCGGCGGGGAGTCCCAGGTGGAGTGCGGCAGCAGGTAGTCGATCAGCGGCGGGGAGAGCTCGGTGAGGGCGTCGTGCACGGCGACCGGGTCGTTCGCCACGTCCACCGTGCACAGCACCCCGCTGAACAGGTGACGGTACTCGGGCTCCTGGAGCAGCCGGATGCCGCGGACCGCGCGGTCGTAGCTGCTGCGGCCCCTGCGGTCCAGCCTGTGAAGATCGTTTGCTGCGCGGTTCCCGTCCAGGGACACGCTCACGTGGACCCCGAACTCCCGGCAGACGTCCAGGTGGCGCCGGTTCAGGGTGACCGCGTTGGTGTGCATGCGCAGGTCGAGCGCGGTCAGCGGGGAGAGGGCGCGGGTCAGCTCCGCGCAGATGTCCCGTAACCGGGCCGGGCCGACCAACAGCGGCTCGCCGCCGTGCAGGATCACCGAGACGGACTCCAGGGACCGCGCGACGACGTGCTCGGCCAGCCGGGCGGCGACGGAACGCACGGTCTCCGGGCGGATGAAGGTAGGGCGCGACTGCCAGCTCTGGTCGGCGTGCTGGTACACGTAACAGTGGTCGCAGAGCAGATCACACCTACTGTGGATCTTGAGGACCAGCTGTCTCAGGGGTGGGCTGTCGGGCGACTGGCTCGTCACCGAAGGAAGTGTGGCACGATGCCCACCCCTCAGGCGCCGCAAACCACATTACTGCCGGAAACTTTGACGTGTCATCAGCGCACTGGCGTGGGTACGAGCGGCGCGCGCGGCCGCCGGCGCACCCACGTCCGGGTGCTGTCTCGCGCGTCGTCGCCTCTGCTCAGGCCGCCGAGTTGAAGGTGACCGACCGGGTCGAGCGGTGGTCGGGGACGTCGATCACACGGCCCGCGTCGCGCGACGCGGAGGCCTCGTACGGGTCGATGTCCTCCAGGCGGGTGTGCCGGGGAGCCGGCGCGGAGGTGAGGGAGTTCGTCGCGTTGGGCATGATGTTTCGTCGCTCCGGTTCGGGTGCGCGGGACCGAGTCTGGTCCCGATGGTGCGGACCCTATACCAGGAATGCCCCGCGAACCTCTTGTGCACAGGCCCTCGTTCCCCACTCATTGTTTTCCTGGGCCATCTTGTCGGGGGCGCACGCGAGCTTTCGGGGGCGTGCGGTGAATACGGGGGGCGTTCATGGGGGCCGCAACCACGCCGGTGCCGGGCACCACACTGGGCGAACGGGATCTGCCGCCGCTGTTCCGGGTGAGTGACGCGTGGGCGTTACGCCATCAGAGTGACTCGTTCCGGGCGGTGCGCACCCATCTGGTCCTGCTTCTGCTGGCCACCGCCGCCGCCGTCCTGACCGAGCAGGCGTCAGGCCATGTCATGACGGTGCTGGCCGCCGTGCTGTACGGGCTGACGATCGCCCTCGGCCTGAGCACCTCGCGCCGCCGCAGCCGCGCCCACTGGCAGGCGCACCGGGCGGCCGCCGAGCTGGTGAAGTCGCTGGCCTGGCAGTACATGGTGCACGGCGGCCCCTTCCACTCCCGGGTCGCCGACCCGGACGCGGTGTTCGCGGAGCGCCTCGAAGAACGCCTGCGCGAACTGCGCGCCTGCGGCTGGGAGGACTCGCGCACCGGCCCCGATGAACGGGGCAGGGGCCAGATCACGCCGCGGATGCGCGCCGAGCGGGCCAAGTCCTACGCGGCCCGCCGGGACCTCTACCTGCGCGACCGGCTCCTGGAGCAGGCGGTCTGGTACAAGAACCGGGCCGTCCGTGCGCACCGCGCCGCCGCCCGCTGGTCCTCCGTCACCGCGGCGCTGACCCTGTTCGCCCTCGCCGCCGCCCTGCTGCGGACCGTCGGACTGCTCGGCGGCGCCGACCTCGCGGGGCTGCTGAGCGCGGCCGCCGCGGCGGGTGTGGCCTGGCAGGAGGTGCGCCGGCACGGCCCGCTGACCTACGCGCACTCGCTCATCGAACAGGATCTGGAGACCGCCCGGATCGCCATGAGCACGACGGTGACGGAGGAGGGCTGGGCCGAGGCGGTGGGGGAGGCGGAGCGCCTGATGTCCCCGGCGCACACCGAGTGGCTGGTCCGCTTCGGCTCCTGACGCCCTCTCACGCCCTCTCACGCCCTCCGGCGCCCCCTGCGGACGGTCGGCGGATCCGTCAGTCCCGCCGCACCCCCGCCTGCCACAGCACCGTCACCGGCACCCCGCTGCGCCGCGCGTACGCCACCACGTCGCCGGTGCCGCCCTTGCCGCGCGCCGGACGGCCGTCCCACACGGCGATCAGGTGGTCGCAGTGGTCCACGATCCAGCAGCCCGCCGCGAAGTAGGCCTGCTCGTGCGTCGGCTGGCGGGGCAGGTCGACGCGGGTCGTACAGGACCCCAGGATCCTGCGGTACGCGTTGCGGACCTCCTCGTCGCCCAGGTGGGCCTCGTAGTCCATGCCGGGGATCACGGCCGTCACCGGGACGCCGTGGGCCAGGGCGATGTCCGCGAACAGCTGGTCGGCACCGGCCGCCAGGCAGCTGAGGGCCTCCAGCTCCTCGCCGGCGCGGCTGAACCGGTCCCGCAGGGCCGAGCGGACGTACGGCAGGACGGACGGCGGGATCGCCCGGTGCCCGGTCACACCGAGCCGGGTGACGGCCAGGCGGGGGACCGCCGCCGCGGTGAGGCTCTCGGCGAGCACGGTGCTGTCGGCTGTCACGGAACGTCCCCTCCCGTCACCTTCGGTGAGTCCACCCTAACGGAGGGTCGAGGAGGAGCGCAGGGGGCGCATCGGCTCACACCCAGGGCGACGGGTCCCGGCGTGTGGGGCCCAGGCCTACCGGTCCCAGGGCGACGGGCGGTACCCGGGTCAGGCGGCCAGCGGATCCAGGACCAGCGGCTCGATCCGGCCCTCCAGCATCGCCCCGATGCCCTGCACCGCGCACACGTCGGGCCGCTCCGCGATGTGCACCGGCATCCCGGTGGCCTCCCGCAGCAACTGGTCGAAGCCGGGAAGCAGCGCCGACCCGCCGACCATCATGATCCCGCGGTCGGCGAGATCGGCGACCAGGTCGGGCGGGCAGTCCCGCAGCACCTTGCCGATCCCGTCCAGGACGGACATGAGGGGCGTCTGGATGGCGTCGCGTACGGCGGCGGTGTCGACGCGCACGCTGCGGGCGAGCCCGGTGACCACGTCCCGGCCGTGGATCTCGGTGGAGGCGGGGCCGTGCGGGGTGAGGCCGTTGTCGTCCAGGGCCAGTTGCAGCGGCCGCACCGCCTGGTTCGGCAGCATCAGCTCGTGCTCGTGCCGCAGGTGCTGCACGATCGCGTGGTCCACCGCCTCCCCGCCGACGGGCAGCCGCTCGGCGCGCACGATCGACCCCAGCGACAGCACGGCGACCTGGGTGGCGGCGGCCCCGCAGACGAGGATCATGCTCGCTTCCGGCCGCTCGACCGGCAGCCCGCACCCCACCGCCGCCGCGATCAGCGTGTCGACCAGCTCCACCCGCCGCGCCCCCAGCCCCACCAGCGTCTCGATCGTCGCCCGCTGGGCCAGCGGGTCGGCGTCGTGCGGGGTGCAGGCCGCCGCCCGCAGCCGGGCCCTGCGCCGCAGCGAACGGCGGATCTTGTCGCCGAGCAGGTGGCGCAGCATGCGCTGGGCCATCTCGATGTCGACGACGGTGCCGCCGGAGACGGGCCGCACCACCCGGATGTAGTCGGGCGTCCGCCCCGTCATCCTCTCCGCGAACTCGCCCACGGCGATCAGCGCGCCGGTGCGGGTGTTCACGGCGGCGACGGAAGGCTGGTCCACGACCAGGCCCATGCCCTTCACGTACACCCGGGTTCGGGCGGCCCCCAGATCGACGGCGAAATGGCAGCGGCGCAACTGCTCCAGACTGACGGTCACGGCAGATCCTCCCGGTGCGCGGGCCGTGTGGGGTGGCACCGCCGGTCGGCGGCCTGCTTCGCATCCTCCGGGGGATCCGGGCGGCGCGCCTGCGGGGAGGGTCCGGGCGGGGTGCGGCTGAATGGGGGGTTTCGCCCGCCGGCCCGGTCGCCCCCGAGGTCAGCCGGGCGGCGGGGGCGTGGCGGGGGTGGACCCGGCGTGGCCCACGATGCCCCGGACCACGCCCAGCTCCACCAGGTCCTGGGGCCGGATCCGCAGCTGGCCGGCGGTGGGCTCGACCTCCTCAGGGGGGCGTTTCAGGATCGCCGCCGCCAGTTCCGGGGCGATCACCGAGAAGTAGCTGTCCGGGGTGGCCCAGGTGTTGCCGGGCGCGGCCAGCGCCAGCGCCCCGCCCGAGCCGCCCTCCCCGACGACGAGGGTGGTGACCGGGGTCCGGGCCGCCGCGACCTCGCCGAACAGCTCCGCGATCGCGGCGCCCGCGCCCTGCCGTTCCGCCTCGGCGCCGTTGGCGGCGCCCGGGGTGTCGACGAGGGTCAGCACGGGGATCCCCAGCCGGCCGGCCAGCCGTATCAGGCGGGCGGCGGTGCGGTACCCGGCGGGCAGGGTCGCCGTCCCGGTCTGCGCGGCGAAGGCGACCGTACGGCCGTCCCGCTCGCCGAACCCGCACAGCATCCCGTCCGGATCCGCCCCGCCGCACCGGTCGCCGACCAGGGCGACCCGGCGGGTGAAGTAGGCGTCCAGGTAGGCATCGGCCCGCGGGCGGTGCGGGGCGCGGGCGCGCCGGACCGCCTCCCAGCCGGTCGCGGGCAGCCCGCCGTCGCCGAGCGCGGCCGGCGGGTCGGCGGGTATCGGGGCCGGGGCGGTCAGCAGCCGCAGCCACAGCCCGAGCGTCGCCTTCAGCTCCGCCGGGGGCACCACGGCGTCCGCCGCACCCGCCGCGAGCTGTGCCTCGGCCGTGTACGCGGCCGGATCGGCGTCCGGCGGGCGGACCCGGGAACCGGCGAACCCCACCTGGGCGCCGGGCAGGGCCAGGATCACGTCGGCACCGGCGCCCAGGGTGGCCCAGCCGCCGCCGGTCGTCGGGTCGCGCAGGACGGCGACCTGCGCCAGCCCCGCCTCCCGGGTGAGCGCCGACTGGCGGGCCACGCGCTGGAGCTGGGACAGGGCGAGCATGCCCTCCTGCATCCGGCTGCCGCCGGTGGCGATGAGCGGTACGACAGGGAGCCGGTGGGCGCGGGCGTGCTCGTACGCCGCCTCCAGCCGGTCCCCGGTCCGCTCGCCCAGCGAGCCGCCGAGGAAGCCGAACTCGAACGCGATCAGCACGGCCGGGGTGCCCTCGACGCGCGCGGTGCCGACGACGACGGACTCCGCCTCGCCGGTGCGCTCGGCGGCGCGGGCGCGCGAGGCGTCGTACCCCTGCCAGCCGAGCGGGCCGTCGGGTGCGGACTGCCGGGTCGGCTGCGGGAGTTCGACGAAGCTGCCGGGGTCGGTGACCAGGCCGAGGACCTGCCGGGCGGAGAGCCGCTGCGGCGTCGGCGCGGGCGTCTGTCCAGGCATCGGCTCCGGCGTCCGCTGAGGTGTCTGCTCAGGCACCGAGGGCCCGCTTCATGATCTTCCCCATGTCGTTGCGGGGGAGGGCGTCCAGGTAGCGGACGACGCGGGGCCGCTTGTGCGGGGCCAGCCGCCCGGCCACATGGTCCGCCAACTCCTCGGCGGAGGGCGGCGACTGGGCCTCCGCCGGTACGACCCAGGCGACGATCCGCTCGCCCAGGTCCGCGTCCGGCTCCCCGGTCACCGCGGCCTCCCGCACCCCCGGGTGCTCCAGGAGCGCGTTCTCGATCTCCCCGGCGCCGATCTTGTACCCCCCGCTCTTGATCAGGTCGGTGGCCTTGCGCCCGACGATCCGCACGTAGCCGTCCGCCTCCCGCACGGCCATGTCGCCGGTCCGGAACCAGCCGTCCGCGGTGAAGGCGGCGGCGGTCGCGTCGGGCCGGTTGAGGTACTCGGTGAACAGGTTCGGGCCGCGCACCTGGATCTCCCCGACGGTCTCCCCGTCGAACGCGGCGATCGCCGTGCCGTCCTCCTCCACCAGCCGCAGCTCCACCCCCGGCAGCGGCACGCCCACGGTGCCCGCCCGTGCCTCGCCGTCCGCGCGCACGCTGGTGTTCATCAGGGTCTCCGTCATGCCGTACCGCTCGACGACCCGGCGTCCGGTCGCGGCCGCGATGCGCTCGTGGTCGTGCACGGGCAGCGCGGCGGAGCCGGAGACCAGCAGCCGGGCCCGGCCGAGGGCCTTCGCCAGCTCCGGATCGGCGGGCAGCGCCTCGGCGATGCGGTGGTACATGGTCGGGACGCCGAAGAACATGGTCGCGCCGGCGTTCAGCTCGCGCGCGACGCCCTCGGTGTCGAACCGCCCGAGGTGGCGCACCGAGCCGCCGCGCCGCAGCGGTCCGAGGATCCCCAGCACGAGTCCGTGCACGTGGAACAGCGGCAGGCCGTGGACGAGGACGTCCTCGCCGGTCCACTGCCAGGCGTCGGCGAGCGCGTCCAGGGTGGCGGCGAGGGCACGGCGCGGGATGACGGCGCCCTTGGGCGGGCCGGTGGTGCCGGAGGTGTAGACGACGAGGGCCGGATCGGACGCGGCGGCACGGTCCTCGGGCACCTCCCCGACGGCCTGCGCGTCGACCTCGATCCGCGCCAGCCCGGCCAGCGCCGGGGGCAGTTCGGCACCGGGCGCGGCCAGCACGGCGGCCGGCGCACTGTCGGCGACGATGTGCGCGAGCTCCTTGTCGCCCGACTTCGGATTGAGCGGTACGGCCGCCCGGCCGGCGAGCAGCGTGCCGACGACGGCGACGGCCGTCTCCAGTTCCGGGGTCGCCCACACCGCGACCCGGCCGAGGTCCCCGACCTGCCCGGCGAGGGCGCCGGCCGCGGCGGCGAGCTGCCCGTACGTCGACGACCGCGCGCCGAACCGCAGGGCCTCCCTCCCCCGGAGCTCGTCCGCGGGGACCCCCCTCCCGCTTCGCTCGCCCGGACCCTCCGCCAGGGCCGGAAACAGAGACGACACGCGACCACTCCTCACACCGAAAAGCACCGGCCGGAACCTCGACAGCCCCTTCCTACACCAGCCACCGCGCTCCCGGACCACCCCACTCGCACTCCGCACCACGACCTTGATCACACCGCCGGTGCCCTCACCGCCGCCGCGTCCCGACGACCGCGCACAGATCAGCCGCGAGCCGCACCTCCACCGCCCGCAGCGCGGGATGCTCCAGCCAGTGCAGCCGCGCCCGGTCGACGTCCCCGCCGAACCGGGGCGGCCACTGGTCGGCCGGGGTGAAGTCGTCGACGACGACCGTCCCGCCGGGCACCAGCAGCCGCTCGACGTCGGCGGGCCGGTCACCGGGCACCTTCCCCTGCCCGCCGCCGTCGAGCACGAGCAACTCGAACGGGCCGTGCGCGGCGATCTCCTGCCAGTCCCCCCGGACCACCGTGACCTCGGGCCGGTCCCGGAACACCTCGGCGGCGGCCTCGGCCCGCCCGGCGTCCCGCTCCACACTGAAGAGCCGCACCCCGTCCCGCGCCCCCGACGCGAGCCACGCGAGCCCGACCCCCACCCCGGTCCCGGTCTCCCCGATCCGTCCCCCGACCCCGCCGGCCAGCACCTGGAGCAACCGCCCCTGCTCGGGCCGGCACGAGTACGGAAACCCCTGCACCCGCGCCACCCCGAGGGCCCGCCGCACCAGCGGAGGAAGACCGGGGAGGCCGCTGTAGGCGTCAGTGCCATGAAGTGTCACGACGAACTTTCTACCGGACCGAGCCGCCCCGAACGGCGCCAGGCCCAGCGGCGGTGGAGTCGGGGCGGGGGGTGCCTGTTCCCTGGGCTTCTAGTCGGCCGAGACGGGCGGTCGGGTGGGAGAGACGACGTCGGCCACGACCGCGCTCGCGTTGTCGGTGCCGCCCGCCGCGTCGGCGGCCTCGGTCAGTACCCGCACCGCGTCCGCCGGTTCGCCCCCGGCCAGCAGCTCGCGGATCCGTTCGTCGGGGACCGCCCGGGTCAGCCCGTCCGAGCACACCAGGTACCGGTCACCGGCGCGGACCTCGTGCAGCTTCAGGTCCGGGGTGTCGGCGGCGTCGCCCGGCAGGGCCTTCGCCAGCAGCATCCGCTGCGGATGGCTCGCGGCCTCCTCCGGCGTCAGCCGCCCCTCGTCGATCAGCGACTGCACCACACTGTGGTCGTGCGTGATCCGGAACAGCTCGCCGTCCCGCAGCAGATACGCCCGCGAGTCCCCGATGTGCACGAGGGCCAGCCGGGACCCGGTCCACAGCAGCGCCGTGAGGGTCGTACCGACCTCCGTACTGCCGTCCGCCACCCGCCGTACCGCCTCGCTCGCCGAACGCACCGCGTCCTCCAGAAGGTTCAGCACGTTCCCGGGGGAGAGCTCGGCCTCCTCCAGGGGTTTCAGCGCCGCCACGGCGGCCGCGCCGGCCGAGGCTCCGGCCGGCCCGCACCCGTCGGCGACGGCCAGCAGCCGGCGCCCCGCGTACGCGGTGTCCTGGTTGGACGGCCTGACCCGCCCCCGGTCCGAACGGGCGGCGTAACGCAGTTCCAGCATCGTCGTGTCCCTTCTCGATTCTCCGCACTCTCCGGACTCACCGGACAGGTGGTCGACGAGGAACGCGGCCAGGTCCCGCCGTACGGCGGTCTCCGCCTCGACGCGGGCCCAGTACGCCCGCACCTCCCGGGCGGCCGGGCCGGCCGGCAGCGCGCACACCTCGCGGATCCGCGCCAGCGGCATGCCGAGCCGCCGCAGCCAGGCCACCAGCCGGGCGCGGTCCAGCTGCGCGTCGGCGTAGTACCGGTAGCCGGTCTCCGGGTCGACCCGGGCGGGCTTGAGCAGGTCCAGCTCGTCGTACAGCCGCAACGCCTTGGGCGACAGTCGGCAGGCCTTCGCGAAGGCCCCGATGGTCAGCCACCCCATGCCGTCCCCCACGCCGTCCCCCACGCCGTCCCCCATGCCGCCCCCCATGTCGTCCCTTGCGCCGCCTCGACGCCTCTGCCTCGCGTTCCTCGACGTCCGCCTCCGATGCTGGGGCTTCACCGAGGGGGAAGGTCAACAGTGTTCCCGGGTTAGCCTGCCGAGGCAGACCGCAGCCGTCGACAGCCAAGGGAGCCCCGCCGTGCCCCGCATAGCCCTCGCCACCTACGACCCCGGCACGGAGCCCTCCAAGGACCAGGACCTGCCGGTGCTGCTGCGGGCGCTGGCCGACGCCGGGGCCGAGGCCGTCGCCCGCCCGTGGGACGACCCGGAGACGGAGTGGGGCGGTCACGACCTGGTCGTCATCCGCTCCACCTGGGACTACAGCTGGCGCGCCGACGAGTTCGTGGCGTGGGTGGAGCGGGTGGGGAAGGAGACCCGGATCGCCAACCCGGCCCACGTGGTGCGCTGGAACTCCGACAAGCGGTACCTCGGTGACCTCGCGGCGGCCGGTGTGCCGGTGGTGCCGACGCGGTACCTCGCCCCCGGCGACCCGGTGGACCTGCCCTCCGACCGTGACTACGTCGTGAAGCCCACCTTCGGCGCCGGCGCCCGGTTCGCCGCCCGCTACACGCCCGCCGAGCACCGGACCGCCGTACGGCACCTCGCCCGGATGCACGAGGAAGGGCTGACCGCGATCGTCCAGCCGTACGTCTCCGGTATCGACGTCAGCGGGGAGCGCGCCCTGCAGTTCTTCGGCGGCCGGCTGCTGCACGCCAGCCGGAAGCGGGCCGTGCTCACGCCGGGCACGCCGTACGACGCCGCCAAGGTCGCCCACCCCGACCTGACGGCATGGACCCCGACCCCGGCCGAACTCGCCGTCGCCGAGCGGGCGTTGGCCGCCGTGCCGGAGGCGCCCGAGCTGCTCTGCGCCCGGGTGGACCTGGTCGACGGCGAGGACGGCCGGCCGCGGGTGATGGAGCTGGAGCTGGTCGAGCCGAACCTGTTCCTGTTCCTGCACCCCGGTTCGGTGGCCCCGGTGGCGGAGGCGATCCTCAACGCGGCTCGTCGATGACGGCGGTGCGCTGCAGCAGGCCCCAGGTGAACTCGGCGACCACCTGACGGCCGTCGGGCACCGCGAAGGTGAGACCCCAGCGGGTGGGGGCCGTGCCCTCCAGGGGGCGGGCGGGGGCGAAGGCGCGGGCGGCCTCGTCGACCGTGCAGGACCAGGGGGTGAGGTCCTCGTACGTCTCCAGTCGCGGCGCCGGTGCGTCGGGGGCGCGGACCAGCCACTCGTTCCAGACCGCGCCGCCGGGACCGGCCATGACCTCGAAGCGGAGGGTGGGCCACAGGGGGAGCGGCCACTGCCAGACCGCGCACTCCAGATCGCCGACGGTGCGCTTGGTCTCCCACTCGGGCGGGCCGAGGACCGAGCGGTAGCGCGTGGCGGCGGACCGGGACCGGGGCGAGCGGGCCATCGCCTGCCAGCGCTTGTTCGCCTCCCGCATGTCCGCGACCGTCGCGCCCAGCGCGCGCCGGGCGTCCTCGACGAGGTCGGGGTTGTGGTCGGCCATGCGGCGCAGCAGCACCAGCTGGAAGTCCAGTCGCATGCCCCCCATGGTGCACGCGCCGCTCCCCGGCTTCCGCCAGGCCATTGCCCGTGGAATCCCCGGTCGTTAGCCTGTGTTCGTCATGCCGATCGCCTGTTGATATCTCGAACGGCTCCGCAGCTGAAGCGCGCGGCGCACCGATATCTGGCGCTTAGACCCAAGGGAGGGGGCCGGACGTGGGACGCCTCGTGCCTGCCGTGACCCGGGCTCTCGACATTCTTGAGCTCTTCCTGGACGGGGACGGGACCCTCTCCGCCCCCGACATAGTGCGCAGACTCCAGTTGCCGCGGACCACCGTGCACGAGCTGGTGACCACGCTCTCCGCCCGGTCGTACATCGTGCCCGTGCCCGGACAGCCCGGACGGTACCGGCTGGGCGTCCGTCCGTACCAGCTCGGCAGCCGATACGCCGAGCAGCTCGACCTCGCCGCCGAGGGCCAGCAGGTCGCCCGGTCCGTCGCCGAGACCTGTGACGAGACCGTCCACGTGGCGATCCTCGAAGGCACCGACGTCATCTACATCGCCAAGGTCGACTCCACGCACGCGGTCCGCATGGTCTCCGCCGCCGGCCGCAGGCTGCCCGCCCACTGCACGTCGGTCGGCAAGATGCTGCTGGCCTCGCTGCCGGAGCCGGAGCTGACCGCGCGCATCCCGGACGACGCCGAACTCGTCGCGATGACCCCCAACAGCATCACCGAGCCGGGCGCCCTGCGCGCGGCCCTCGCCGAGATCCGCGCGCGCGGCATCGCCGTGGAGAGCCGCGAGTCCAATCCGGACGTCTCCTGCGTCGCCGCGCCGGTCCGCGACCGCGCCGGCCAGGTCGTCGCGGCGCTGTCCATCTCCGTGCCGATGATCCGCTGGAGCGACGAGCGCCGCGGTGAGCTGGAGCAGCTCGCGGCCAAGGGCGCGGCCGAGCTCTCCGAGCGCCTCGGGCACCGGAGCGTGGCATGACGACGACGGCGTACGAGGTCGCGGTGGCGGTGGAGGCGACCCTCGGCGAGGGCCCGACCTGGGACGCGGCGACCGGCCGCCTGATATGGATCGACATCCTGGGTTCCCGCGTCCACACGTACGACCCGGCCACCGGCCGGCGCACGATCCGCACCACCGACCAGCACGTCGGCGCGGTCAAGCCGCGCGCGGGCGGCGGCCTGGTCCTCAACCTCCGGGACGGCGTCGGACTCCTCGACCCCGACGGCACGTTCCGCTGGCTGCACCGCGAGCCGGTCCCCGGCCGCCGCGCCAACGACGCGGCCGTCGCCCCCGACGGCTCCCTGTGGGCCGGCACGATGCGCTACGACGAGAAGACCGGGGGCGGCACGCTCTCCCGGGTCGCGGCCGACGGCACGGTGACGACGCTGCTGCCGGAGGTGACGGTCAGCAACGGCACGGGCTGGAGCCCGGACGGCCGTCTCGTCTACTACGTCGACTCGCCGACCCGCCGGGTGGACGTCTTCGACCACGTCGACGGGCTCCCCGTCAACCGCCGCCCGCTGGTGACGATCGAGGAGGGCGCCGGCTTCCCCGACGGCCTGACAGTCGACGCGGACGGCTGTGTCTGGGTGGCGCTGTGGGGCGGGGCGGCGGTACGCCGCTACACGCCTGACGGCGAGCTGGACCGGGTGATCAGCCTGCCCGCCACGCTCACGACCGCCTGCGCCTTCGGCGGCACCGACCTGACGGACCTGTACGTCACGACGGCGAGAGTGGGCCTCGACCGCCCGCACCCGACGGCGGGTTCCCTCCTGGTGATCCCGAACGCGGGCAAGGGCGTCCCCCAACCGGCGTTCGACGGCTGAGCGCCCCGTAAGGGGCGCGGGGAACTGCGCGACCGGCCACGACGGCGCCGCAGACGGTGCACAGCCCGGCGCGGCAGGGTCGTCGTTCGCCCGCGGGTGCGTGGGGGCTGAGCGCGCAGTTCCCCGCGCCCCTTACGGGCGCTCCTGACGGGGCGCTACTGGAGGCCGGCTCTCTTGAGTTCCTCCGCGGTGAGCGGTGGGCCGGGGAGGGGCGGCTTCACGGGGCCCGCCAGGGCTGCCAGCAGGACGGACGGGGTCAGGAGTGTCTCCGCCCGGCGTTCCAGGGAGGTCACGTCCGTGACGCGGCGGGCGACGCGGCCGTTGCCGGTGGCCGTGTGCATGAGGCGGGAGACGTACGCGGCGACGACCCGGTCCCGGACCGTCGGCCCGTTCTCCGTCGCCCCCGGATAGAACACGTCCTGCCCGATGGCGAGGTCCCAGGCCGCCCCGACCGGCCGGGCCACCGCCTTCTGCACACGCCGCGACAGGCCGGGCGTCCCCAGACCGTGGCGGCGGGTCTGCTCCCGCAGGAGCAGGGCGCTCTGCGCGCCCACGGCCAGTCCGTGGCCGTAGACCGGGTTGTACGCGGCCAGAGCGTCGCCGAGGACCACGAAGTTGTCGGGCCAGGCGGCCATCCGCTCGTAGAAGTACCGGCGGTTGACGGTGGCACGGGTGACGGCGACGTCGGAGAGCGGTTCGGCCTGGGCGAGCAGCTCGCCGATGAGCGGGTGCCGCAGCCGTTCACGGGCGAACGGGACGAACTCGTCGGCGGCGGACGTCGGTTCGCCGCCGCGGGTGCCGTTGAGGGTGACGATCCAGCGGCCGTTCTCGATCGGCAGCAGGAACCCGGCCCGGCCGGGACCGCCCTGCCGCGGGTCCGGCTGCACGTTGACCACCGGGAAGCCGCCGCGCGCCGGTTCGGGGGCGAGGTAGAGCCGGCTGGCGTAGGCGAGACCGGTGTCGACCTCGCGCCGCTCCGGCGCGGGCAGCCCGAGCTCCGCGAGCCAGCGGGCGGCGCCGGAACCCCGGCCGGTGGCGTCGACGACCAGGTCCGCCTCGACGGTCCGCTCCCCGCCGTCGCGGCCGCGCACCCGGACCCCGGTGACCGCCCCGGCGTCGCCCGTGAGCCCGAGCACCTCGGTGCCCTGGGCCACCTCGACGCGCCCGTCGGCGAGGACCCGCGCCCGGACCGTCGCGTCCAGCAGGTCCCGCCCGGCCAGCAGCACATGGTGGGACTCGGGCCAGCGCCGGAACCAGCCGTGCGCCGAGAGGGCGACCATGTCGGTGGTGACCGGGGCCCGGCGCGCCCCGGCCTCCAGGAGCGCCGCGGTGACGCCCGGCAGCACTTCCTCCATCGCCCGGACCCCGCCCGACCAGAGCATGTGGGCGTGCCGGGCCTGCGGAAGCCCCCGGCGGGGCGCGGGGGTCTCGGGCAGTTCGTCGCGTTCCACGACGACGATCCGGTCGGCGAGGCCGGCCAGGGCCCCGGCCGCGAGCATGCCGGTGTGGGATCCCCCCAGGACGACAGCGGCTCTGACGGGGGAGGGACGTTCACTCATGCGTGGACATGCTCTCTGCCGGGACGGTCGCGCGGGTGCGTACCGCCGTGATCTCTTCGGGGTGGCGCAGGACCTCGGAGAGGGCCTGGATCTCCTGGAGCAGATACGAGGTGTCGGCCCCGCTCGCGTCGCCGTGGCCGTCGCCGTCGTGGTCGCCGCGTGTGTGCCGTCCGCTCTCGACGGCGTCCAGGACCGTCACCGCGGCGGCGAGGGCCTGGGCCCGGCCGGGTTCGTGGCCGAGGGCGAGTGCCGCGTCGTAGGCGCGGCCGCGCAGGCTCTCGTCGAGGAACCGCGAGAGTTGCAGGAGCGCGTCGCGGATGTACGTCTCGCGGCGGATCAGGCGTATCTCGGCGGTGGCGCGCAGGGCGAGGGGTTCGCGGCCGCCCGCGACGGTCCGCAGCAGCCGGGCGAGCGGCTTCAGGGCGCGGTGCCGGCGCCGTACCAGCCAGCGGTCGTGGAAGTACTGGCCGGTGTGCGGGACGATGAAGCCGATCGCCACCAGCGTGGCGGCGACGCAGGCGGCCGACGGGGCGATGTTGGTGTTCAGCCAGTCCAGGTCGTGACCGGTCCAACGGGCCGCCACGGCGGTGAACTTGGCCGCGCTGAACAGCAGGTTCGTGGCGAAGCCGATGCCCAGGAACCTCAGCCCCCAGCGCAGCCAGGCGTCGAGTCCGTCGGTGCGGATCCAGTTCCACACGAGCCGGGTCGTGATGGCGCAGGCCGCGGTGTGCGCGAGCAGGTAGAGCAGGATCTCCTCACGCATGAACGGCGTGTTCGCGTAGTAGGTGTCCAGGTTCCGGACCTGTTCCACGGGCACGTCGGCGAGCGCGAACAGCACCCACAGGGCGACGACCACGGTCGCGTAGACGCAGACCACCCAGCGGGTCGCGCGCCGGGTCTGCCTCCGGCGGTCGGTGTGGCCGTTGCGCCAGTGCACGACGAGCAGCAGCCAGGACGCGGACAACGCGGTGATCAGGGAGTACACCAGCGGTGCCGCGATGTTCGGCACGCCGGTGACCCGGTTCGTCCAGGCGATGGTGGGCGGGGCGGCGAAGGCGAACACCGCGCAGGCGAACAGCAGCAGGCCGCCGACGGCGCGCAGCAGCGGGTCCCGCCACAGTTTGAGGATGCTGGGCAGCTTGATCACCAGGGCCGCGGTGAGCACCAGGCCCGGGAGCCAGAAGGAGACCTGCAGGCCGGTGAGGAACGCGGCCGGGCCCGCGGCCAGGGGGGAGGGGCTCACCGTGCTCCGCCTTCACGGCCGCGGTAGCCGAGGGAGCGCTGGACGGGATCGGGCGGGGCCTCGCCGCCCCCTCCGGGCAGGAACGACCGGAGCGCGGCCGCGAGCCGGTGCCCGAAGTCGTCGGCCTCGGCCTCGTCGGCCTCCCGGGAGCCGTTGCGGGCGGCCACGGTCAGGGCGACGGAGTCCCAGCCCCGCCGCCCGGCGAGGGCGTTCGCGGCGGCCGCGTGGTGATGGGTGTGCCGGGCGTGCATGTGCCACAACTCGTGACCCAGGATGACCAGTTGCTGGACGGCCTCGGCCCGCTCCTCGACGATCACCAGGTCGAAGTCGAGGAACTCCACCCAGAGTCCGGTGACCTCGATCTCGTCGGGGAACCGTTCGAAGCGCAGCTCGACGGGGCGGCCCTCGCGTCTGCGGCTCATCTCCGCGCACAGCGCCCGGCACACCTCGCGCACGTCGCCCGGCGCCTGGGGTCGGGCGCGGACGGCGGCGGTGAGACCGGCGGCCAGCCGGCGCATCCCCGGGTCCGGCCGGAGGCGCCGCAGCCGCTCGGCGATCCGGGCCCAGCGGTGCCGCGCGCCGGCCAAGTCCATCGCTCCCCCTTCACACCGCCCCGACGGCGGTCACCGCGCTGCGTCGGCCGGTCCGAGACTACGCGTCCGGCGCCGGGAGTTCGAGGTGTAGTTCACATGACAACGACAGTCCGGTGCGGGAAAGTCGCGCCGGACCCATTGACGCCCAAGCGCTGCGATCTTACGGTCCCGTTCGAAGTCACGAGCATCAGCCGAGATCTCGAACGATAGCTCGAACGAGAGGTGACGGACACGACCGCGAACAGTGAGGAGCCGGAGCCGACGCCGCCGCCGGCGGCACCCCAGAGCTCGGGCTCAACCCCCTGAGCCGGACGAAAGACGGACGGCCAGTGCCCCTTCAGGGGCGCGGGGCTGTGTCGATGTGCGGCTCCGCCACGTGGGCGCGAGCGACCCCCACTCACCCGCACCCGCCCACGAAACCCAAGGCACCCTCCCCGAAAGGCGAACATTGCGCACCGCCCGCTTCACCCTCGACCCCGCCTTCACCACCGGCGACGTCAACCCCCGTGTCTTCGGCTCCTTCGTCGAGCACCTGGGCCGCTGCGTCTACACCGGCATCTACGAGCCGACCCACCCCACGGCCGACGCCGAAGGCCTCCGCACGGACGTCCTCGACCTCGTCCGCGAACTCGGCGTCACCACCATCCGCTACCCCGGCGGCAACTTCGTCTCCGGCTACAAGTGGGAGGACTCGGTCGGCCCGGTCGAGGACCGCCCCCGGCGCCTGGACCTCGCCTGGCGGTCGACCGAGACCAACCGCTTCGGCCTCTCCGAGTACATCGCCTTCCTGAAGAAGGTCGGCCCGCAGGCCGAGCCCATGATGGCGATCAACCTCGGCACGCGGGGCGTGGCGGAGGCCCTGGAGCTCCAGGAGTACGCCAACCACCCCGCCGGCACCGCCCTCTCCGACCTCCGCGCCGCCCACGGCGACAAGGACCCCTTCGGCATCAGGCTCTGGTGCCTGGGCAACGAGATGGACGGCCCCTGGCAGACCGGCCACAAGACGGCCGAGGAGTACGGCCGCCTCGCCGCCGAGACCGCCCGCGCCATGCGCCAGCTGGACCCGTCCGTGGAACTGGTCGCCTGCGGTTCCTCCAGCCGGTCCATGCCGACCTTCGCCGCGTGGGAGGCGACGGTCCTCGCGGAGACGTACGACCTGGTCGACCACATCTCCCTGCACGCCTACTACGAGCCCCAGGACGGCGATCTCGACTCCTTCCTGGCCTCCGCCGTCGACATGGAGTCCTTCATCGAGAACGTCGTCGCCACCTGCGACCACGTGGGCGCGAGGCTGAAGTCCCCGAAGAAGATCAACCTCTCCTTCGACGAGTGGAACGTCTGGTACACGTCCAGGTGGCACGAGATCGAGAACTCCGCCGCGCGGGACTGGGCCGAGGCCCCCCGCCTCCTGGAGGACAACTACAGCGTCCTGGACGCGGTGGTCTTCGGCTCCCTGCTCATCGCCCTGCTCCGCCACGCCGACCGCGTCACGGTCGCCTGCCTGGCCCAGCTGGTCAACGTCATCGCCCCGATCCTGACCGAGCCGGGCGGCCCGGCCTGGCGCCAGACGACCTTCTTCCCCTTTGCGCAGGCGTCCCGGTACGGCAGGGGCCGGGTCCTGGACGTACGGGTGGACTCACCGACGTACGAGACGAAGAAGTACGGCGAGACGGACCTGCTGCACGCCACCGCCGTCCGCGCCGACGACGGCACGGTCACCGTCTTCGCCGTGAACCGCAGCCGCACGGAGGCACTGCCCCTCGAAGTGGCCGTGGGCGGCCTCGGCCTGACGTCCGTGGCGGAGCACAGCGTCCTCGCGGACGAGAACCCCGACGCCCGCAACACCCTGGCGGAGCCGGACCGGGTGACCCCCCACCCGGCCGAGGGCACGACACTGACCGACGGCACGGTCAAGGCCGTTCTGGAGCCCCTGTCCTGGAACATGATCCGACTGACGTAAGGGCAGACGCGCCCCGTCAGGGGCGCGGGGCTGTGTCGATGTGCGGCTCCGCCGCGTGGGCGCGACCAGCCCCCACCGGCCCGCAGTCAACGGCCGGGGGAGTCCACCCCCACCACCTCGACCCCTCCGGCCGCGCTCCCCGACAACTCAAGCCGCACCACCCCCGGCCCGACCTCACTCGTCCCGTCCGCCAGCACAGCCAACGCCAACGTGTTCGCACCCCGGGTCCGCAGAATCCCGTTCGGCAGCACGAACGTGTGCTGCGGCCCCACGTCGTTCACGTACTGCCCGAGGTTCCACCCGTTCAGGAAGATCTGCGCCCGATAGGCCCGCCCCGGATCGTCCTCCAGCACCAGCCCCACCGACGCGTCCACCCCACCCGGCACGGACATCCGGAACTCCGTCCGGTACCAGGTGACCCCCATCCCCCGGTCCGCGCGCGGCAGCGAAACCGGCTCCCAGCCGCCGTCCGCGAACCCGGGCAGGTGCCAGCCCTCCCGCTCCCCGTACAGGCCGCCGTTGTTCTGCGGCCCCCGCACCGGATCCGCCGCCGCGGCCCCCTGGATCCGCCAGCTCACCTTCGGCGAGACCCCCTTGAAGGAGACGGCGGTCAGCCCGCGGGCCACCTTGTGCGTGTCCTGCGAACCGCCGTCCATGTCGTGCTGCATCCGCCGCACCAGCACGGACAGCACGTGCCCCGGTTTCTTCCGCTGCTTCTTCCTCAGCCCTGCCGCGGAGAACTCGGCCGTCGCCGCCCAGCTCCCCTTCCGTACCGTCTTCGCGTCCGGCACCGGCATCCGGTGCGAGCCCAGCGGCACCCCGTCCAGCCAGGCCATCAGCATGCCCTGGGTGCCCGTGCTGTAGGCGAGGGAGACCGACTCCAGGTCCGACAGGTCGCCGTCCAGCCGCCCCCGGTACCAGACGTCCCCGTAGTGGAAGCCGTAGTCGTCGGCGAAGAGCACCGGCTGACCCGCCGGGACGGCCGTCGTGCTGAACGACGTCTTCTTGTCGGCGGCCGTCCACGCCGAGTCGTCGAAGTCCACCGCCGCTTCGGGGTTCTCGGCCTTGCGGCGCCAGCCGGCCAGGACCGGCAGCGCGGGCCGGGGCGCCCCCGGCATGTCCGCCAGGGCGACCAGGCTCTCGGAGGCGCTCACCCGCGTCGGTACCGGCCGCCCGTTCCAGGTGACCGAGGTGATCCCGCGGGGCCCCCAGACCTCCAGGCCGGTGGCGCCGACCGTGTCCCCGGTGAGTTCGACGGCCGACCCGTCGAGCTTCGCGTGGCGCAGCAGCGCAGGGCCGTAGACGAGGAGCGTGCCGGACGGGGTGTCGTAGGGGAACAGCCGCAGGGACGTCGCGTCGTCGGCGAAGAGCAGGAGCAGCGGGGTGTCGGACTCGCCGCGCTGGACCAGGACCCGGGTGAGCCCGCCCTGCCCGAGCGGTGCGGTGACGTGCAGGACGCCCTGGTCGTAGACCCAGGCCGCCTCGGCGTCCAGGCGCTGGACGACGGGCTCGACCGGGCACTCCAGCACCAGGTGCGCCATCTCGCCGTGGCGGCCCGTGAACAGGGCGACGTCCTGGCGGCCCGCGGTGAGCACGAACATCGGCTGGGCGGTGCAGTAGCGCAGCTTCCGCCTGCCGAGGGAGAGGCCGGTGGTGACGAGCCGGGCGTCGTGGGCCGGGACGGTGAGCTCGACGTCGTCGCCTGCGGCCGTCCGCAGCGTGGAGGTGACCTCCTCGGCCCCGTCGTTGCGCAGCACGTAGAAGTGCGCCTGGGTGTCGGGGTTGGTGAGGTGGTACGCCTTCAGCCCGGCCACGTGGACGTCGGCCGCGCGGTCCAGCCGCGCGAAGTCGGGGACGCGCTGGAGGAGGTGGCCGAGCTGGTGCATCGGCGCGATCTTCGGCGTGACGTTGCGGGCCTCGTCGATGGCCGCGCCGTAGTCGTACGACGTGTAGACGACCGGCGCCGGCAGCCAGCCCCAGGTGGTGCCGCCGTAGGTCATGTAGACGTTGTGGAGGGTGATGCCGTTGGCGAGGTTGGTGAGGTAGAAGCGGCGTTCGTAGGCCGCGTCGCGGGTCTCCCGGGACCCGGCGTACCCCTTGCCGCCGAACTCGACCCCGCCCCAGGGGTCGAACCAGCCGCCCCCGAACTCCGGCACGAACCCGGGGGTGCGGGGACTCGCGGTCGCGCCGCCCTTGAGGCCGCCGATCCCGAAGCCGCCCCAGTCCGGAGGGGTCTGGGAAGGCGACGGATAGCCGTCGAAGCCGTACAGCCACTTCCCCGTCTCGCCGCCGGTGTCGAAGGAGCCGGGGATCCAGTAGCCGTTGCGGCCCTTGTCGTTGTGGAAGAGGGGGACGTCGATGCCGTCGGCCCGCACCCTCTTGTAGAGGTGGGACATGTAGGCCGGGCCGGTCGGGTCGGTGACGTGGCCGTCGTACTCGTTCTCGATCTGGTAGAGGAGGACGGTTCCGCCGCCGTCGGTGTGCTGGTGGCGGCGGACGACCCGGTTGACGGCCGTCAGCCACGCGTCGACGTGGGAGAGGTAGACCGGGTCGGTGGACCGGGCGGCGCCCGTGGTGGCGGTGAGCCAGCCGGGGAAGCCGCCGGCGTCGATCTCGGCGTTGATGTAGGGGCCGGGGCGCACGATGACGTACAGGCCGGTCTCGGCGGCCGTGCGCAGGAACAGGTCGAGGTCGCGGACGCCGGTGAAGTCGTACGTCCCGGGTGCGGGGGAGTGGTAGTTCCACGCCACGTAGATGCTGACCGTGTTGTAGCCGTGCGCCCGCATCTTCTCCAGGACGTCCCGCCACAGGGACGGGCTGGGCAGGCGGAAGGGGTGCATCTCGCCGGACCACACGACCAGCCGCCGGCCGTCGACCACGAGGGAGTGGTGGTCGAAGCCGATGGTGTGCCGCCGTCCGTCGGCGCTCGGCGCGGCCGGTGCCGGACCGGTCGGCACGGTGCGCGCCGCGTACGCCGAGGGCGCCCCGGGGCCGCCGCTGCCGCCCAGGGCGAAACCGAGCGCGGCCGAGCCGGCCAGGGCACTGAAGGTACGTCTGCTGAGCGCCAAGGGATCCTCCCGGGCGATCTTACGGGGCGCGGGTGCGGCCATTGTCCACGGGCGGACGCCCCACAATGGACGCATGAGGATCTCGGCACGAGCGGATTACGCGGTACGGGCGGTACTGGAGCTCGCCGTACGGCAGGGCGAGGCCCCCGTGAAGGCGGAGCAGATCGCCGGCGCCCAGGAGATTCCGCACAAGTTCCTGGAGGGCATTCTGGGTGACCTCCGGCGCGCCGGGATCGTCGACAGCCGGCGTGGCGGGGGCGGCGGCTACCGGCTGGCGCGGGAGGCGTCCGCGATCACGGTGGCGGACCTGATCCGGGCGGTCGACGGCCCGATCGTCTCGGTCCGCGGCGAGCGCCCGACGGGGCTGGCCTACACCGGCACCGCCCAGCCGCTGCTGCCCCTGTGGATCGCGCTGCGCGCCAACGTCCGCAAGATCCTCGAAGGCGTCACCGTGGCGGACATCGCGGCGGACGCCCTGCCGGAGCCGGTACGGGCGCTGGCGGCGGAGCCGGCGGCCTGGGAGAACCCCTGAGCCCTTGAGTCCCGGAGACCCCTGAGCCCCTGAGCCCTGGGGGGCCTGTGAAATCCGGTGGTGTGAATGGCCGGAGTTCGACCTGACCGGTTCATGCCATGGTTCCTACGATGCGAGCGCCCCGGTCTTCACAGGAAACACACAGTTTCTTCAAAGTTGAACCGTGGGGACCGCGGGTGCAACCCCCCACTCGAATCACCCGAACTGGAGAAACCATGGCACCCAGGAGACAAGGCCTCCTGCTCGGCGGAGCGCTCGCGGCACTGCTCACCGCCGGTCTGCCCGCACAGGCCGACGCCTCGTCGTCGCCGGTGTTCGACAACCCGCCGCCGGACAAGATCGTCATCAATGTCGCCACCGTCAACGGCTCGGGCTGTCCGGCGGGCACCACCGCGGTCGCCGTGTCCGAGGACAACGAGGCCTTCACCGTCACCTACAGCGACTACCTCGCCCAGGCCGGCGGCACCTCCGACCCCACCGCCTTCCGGCGCAACTGCCAGCTCAACCTGGTCGTCCACGTGCCGGGCGGCTTCACCTACGCCATCGCCAGCGCCGACTACCGCGGCTTCGCCTCGCTCCAATCGGGCGCCACCGGCACCCAGCGGGCCTCGTACTACTTCCAGGGCTCCTCGAACACCGCCTCCGCCAGCCACCCCTTCACCGGTCCCTACAACGACAACTGGCAGGCCACCGACACCACCGACTGGGCCCAGCTGGTCTGGGCGCCCTGCGGGGTCCAGCGCAACTTCAACATCAACACCGAGCTGCGCGTGAACGCCGGCAGCGCGAACCCCGGCAAGGTCAGCTTCATGACCATGGACTCCACCGACGGCGAGATCAGCACCGTCTACCACCTCGCCTGGAAGCAGTGCCCCGGCAAGTAGCCCCACCGTCCGGCCCCGGCTCGCCGCGGCGCGCCCCGTCCCGGTGACGGGACCGTGCGCCGGGGCGAGCCCCTGGGGACTCCGCCCGCTCAGGCCTCGCTCGCCGCCGTGGCCCGGAACGTGTTCCGGTACGCCTGCGGGGAGACGCCGATCGCCGCGTGCAGGTGCTGCCGCAGCGACGTGCCCGTGGCGAACCCGACCTCGGCCGCGACGCGGTCCACCGACAGCTCGCTGGTCTCCAGGAGATGCCGGGCCCGGTGCACCCGCTGCTGGATCAGCCAGCGCCCCGGGCTCGTCCCCGTCTCCTCCTGGAACCGGCGGGCGAACGTCCGCTGGCTCATCCGGGCGTGATCGGCCAACTCCCGCAGGGAAAGCGGCCGCTCCAGGTTCTCCAGGGCCCAGGCCCGGGTGGCCGCGGTGCCGGTGGCCCCTTCCTCCGGCACCGGCTGCTCGATGTACTGCGCCTGGCCGCCGTCCCGCCACGGCGGCACGACACACTGGCGGGCCACGCTGTTGGCGACCGCGCTGCCGTGGTCGGAGCGCACGATGTGCAGGCAGACGTCGACGCCGGACGCCGCACCGGCCGAGGTCAGGACGTCCCCGTCGTCGATGAACAGCACGTCCGGATCCAGCGCCACCTGCGGGAACATCCGCCGGAACAGCGGCGCCAGCGCCCAGTGCGTGGTCGCCGGCCGCCCGTCCAGCATCCCGGCCGCCGCGAGCGCGAACGCTCCCGTGCAGATGGAGACGATCCTGGCCCCGGGCCGGATCCGCGCCAGCGCCGCCGCGACCGGCGCGGGCAGCTCCTGCGCGATCCGCGCCATGTCGTACGGCGGCACGACCACGGTGTCCGCACTCTCCAGCGCCTCGGGCCCGTGCTCGACGGTGACGCTGAAGTCGGCGCTGGTCGCCACCGTACGGTCCTCCGTCGCCGCGCACGTCACCACGTCGTAGGCACCCGGCACGCCGGGGAAGACCCGGTTCGGGATCCCCAGCTCGAAGGGGTAGACCCCGTCGAGCGCGAGCACGACGACGCGGTGGGGGCGGGTGGGCAGGAAGTCGACGGCGGCGGTCATGGCACGATTCTATCGCTCGGCGCACATCCGGCCAGCGCGCGCGGGGACGTCGTCCACCGGCCCAGGGCCTTGGCCGGTCAGGGTCTGCCGAGGCGGATCCGGGTGTCGCAGCCGATGTCCTGGTGGTAGGTGGTGGAGCCCTGCCGGTACGTGTACCGGCAGGTGGTCAGGTCGCCGTGTACCGCGCCGGTCACTTTGACCCGCGCCTCGTAGTAAAGGTGCGACAGGGTGTGCGCCTTGACCGGGATCGCACTGCCCCTCCGGGCGAGGGCGTGATCGTCCGTGACGCCTACGGGTATCACCCCGATGGGGTGCGGGCCGGCGCCGTCGCTGACCACCCGGTAACCCGTGATCCGCAGTCCGGCCGGCACATGGGCGATCTTGCCGCCGAGGACGGTGAGCGGCTTCCCCGACGTGTTCTCCATCTGCGGCATGGTCACCCAGTACTCCTTGCCGACCTGGGTGTGCTCGTACCCGACGAGCGTGCCGTTCTTCGCGTCGCCGTCCAGGGCCGTCCCCCCGCCGTCGGAGCACGAGGTGAGGGCGGCGGCGCTCAGTGCCAGGAACACGGCGAAAAGGCGTCTGGACATGGCTGGATCCCCCCGGTCGTCTCGCGCTACCGGGATCCAGTCACGCTGGTGAGGACTTGGGTAGGTCGAGCGGCCCCGCGGTCACTTTCCGGCGTGATCGAGGAAGTCCGCCCAGGCGGCGGGGGAGAGGGCGAGCTGGGGCCCCCGGCGGTTCTTGGAGTCGCGGATGTGGACGGTGGTGGGGCAGGTGGCGACCTCTACGCAGTTATCGCCGGATCCGCTGCTGTAGTTCGACTTGTGCCAGGAGAGGGCGACTTCGATGCAGTTGTCGCCGGAAGCGCTGCTGTAGCTGCTCTTGAACCAGGCCAGGTCGGATGTGCTCATTAGTCCCCTCGCACCCGTTGCAACAGGCTCGCGGAGTCCTGGATGGTGAGAGCCTGCGAACGCATCCTGGCATACCGCCTCTGGAGTACGCTGACCACTTTCGGGTCGGAGATCAACTGTCCGCTTTCCTGGCCCTCGTTGTAGGCGTACCACCTGTTCTCGGGGGGTTTCCAGCAGGCAGATCGGGCCTTGTAGGCCCGAGTGAGACTCCTTGACGAGAGGCATGACCTGGATCTCGACGTTCCGGAACTCGGAGACCTCCAGGACGTGGTCGATGAGGCCCCGCGTGACTTCCGGGCCCCCTGTGCGTCGGAGGAACAGGTGCTCTTCGAGGATGAAGCTGAAGGCGGTGTTCGCCCGTTCCCACAGCAGCTTCTGGCGTTCCGCTCGTGCAGCCCACCGCTCTTCGATCTCCGCGTCGTCCAGGGGCGGAAGCTGAGCCGCGGACAGCGCATCCACGTAGGCCTTCGTCTGGAGAAGTCCCGGCAGCATGCGACTCTCGTACGTGTACAGCGTGATCGCCGACGCCTCCATCCGCGCCCACTGCCGAAACCAGGCCGCCAACCCCGGTTGCCGAGCCACATGCTCCGCCGCTCGCCGTAACGCCCCCGTGTTGCCGAGGGCGTCCTCCGCCGCCTCCACGAAGGACTCGTCCGGCATGCGGCGGCCCAACTCCACGGACGCCACCGTGTGTTTCGAGAACCGCACCCGCTCGCCGAACTCCTCCCTGCTCAGCCCCGTGTGCTCGCGCAACGCCTGGACCACCGCCCCGAAAGTCCGCAGACTGTCCGACGACTCCGGCTCGACTCCGTCGCCCACGTAGGCCACCTCCGGGACCCATGGTCACGGAAGGTGATCAGTACAGTCCAGTCGGTCACTGAGTACGCGTGCGGGGAGTACGCGGCCGGTACCTGGAGAACCGCCGGTCGCGCGCGGCAGATTGGGGGCATGGACGCACCCCCCACCGCCGTCACTGTCAGTCGAACACTTACCCAGCGGTTGAGCTGCACCCCGCGGGGCGCCCGGCTCGCGCGGCATCTCGTTGTGGCCCAGCTCCATGCGTGGGGCGGCCGGTTCGCGGCGGCGGAGGTGATCGACAAGGTGTCGGTGATCGTCGCGGAGCTGGCCGCGAACGCCGTGACGCACGGACGCGTGCCGGGGCGGGACTTCGAGCTGCGGCTCTCGCTGGTGACGGGGAGCGTGCGGGTGGAGGTCACCGACACGCGGGCCGAACGGCGGCCGCCCGGCCCCCGGGACGTACGGCCGCCTGGGCCGCTGGACGCCGGAGGGCGCGGGCTCGTGCTCGTGGACGCGCTGGCCGACCGGTGGGAGGTGCTGGAGCGGGACTGCGACGGCGCACCGGGCAAGACCGTACGGGCCGAGGTGGACCTGCCGCTCCGGCGCAGTCCCTGAGCCGGAGGCGTCAGGTGACGGTCTCGGCGATGAGGGCGGCGGCACACCGGGACGTCACCCGCGCGTCGCCCGGACGAAGCGTCCCCGGCAGCTCGCGTTTCCCCCGCCGCACAGGCCGCGTTGATAACGTCCCGGTACCGCCGTGTGCCAAACCGTCCGATCCGACCGAGAGAGACCTGATGCCCCCGACGATCCGCAGGGCCGTGATCCCCGCCGCCGGCCTGGGTTCCCGCCTGCTGCCCCTGACCAAGGCCACGCCGAAGGAGATGCTCCCGGTCGGTGACAAGCCGGTCATCGAGCACACCGTGCGTGAGCTGGTCGACTCCGGGATCACCGACATCACCATCGTCGTCTCCGGCGGCAAGAGCCTGATCCAGGACCACTTCCGGCCCAATCCGGCCCTGGTCGAGCAGTTGCGCGCCGACGGGAAGACCGCCTACGCGGACGCCGTCGAGGAGGTCGCCGAGCTGGCCCGCAAGGGGCACATCACCTACCTCGACCAGTACGGCCCGTACGGCAACGGCACCCCCGTGCTGAACGCCGCCCGCTCCTTCGGCGACGAGCCCGTCCTCGTGCTCTGGCCCGACGACGTGTTCGTCGCCGAGGTGCCCCGCGCCCAGCAGCTGATACGCGCCTACGAGCAGACCGGCTGCCCGGTGCTGGCCCTGCTGCCCATGGACCCCGCCGACTCCCAGCGCTACGGCGTGCCCATCGTCAAGGAGGACCTCGGCGACGGCCAGTTGCGCATCACCGGCCTGGTCGAGAAGCCCGCCCCGGCCGACGCGCCGTCGCCGTACGCGGCCATCGGCGGCTACGTCGTCACCCCCGGCATCATCGACGAGCTGCGCGAGCAGACCCGCCGCTGGTACGAGCACCGGACCGGCGAGGTGTACCTGACCGACGCCATCAACGCCTACGCCGCCAGCCGGGCCGTGTACGGGCAGGTGATCCAGGGCCGTTGGTACGACACCGGCAACCCGGCCGACTACCTCGTCGCCCAGATGGCCTTCGCCCTCGCCCACCCCGAGTACGGGCCGGTGCTGCGCGGCCTGGTCAGCAAGCTCGACGCGGAGTAGGTCGCGGCGCCGCGTACGATATGATCGTTACCGAGCTGGTCGCCGCAACTGACGGTGGCTGGTGCTGCGTTGGTGGTCCAAGGAAAGACGCCCCGCTTCCTGCGGGGAAATGCAGGTGCAAGGCCTGCCCGGCGCTCGATCCGGTGCCCGTCCGCGTTCGACGCGGACGGGCACCGTGTTGTTTCCCCCGCGTCGCGGGGCACCCTCACCTCCACCGGACCGACATCGGTCAGCACGGTCTTCGCCCGGGTGCCGTTGCGGCGGTTGCCGTTGTTCTTCCCGGCCGGATCGTGCTTCTCGTAGCCGACGTGGTCGATGATCTCGCCTTCCAGGGCGGACTCCAGCACCCGCTTGGTCAGCTGCTGCAACAGTCCACCCTCGCCGGTCAGCTGCAGTCCATCGTTCTGGGCGCGGTCAACGAGCATCGCGACGAGCTGCTCGTCCGACACCGCACTCGACGGTGCCTGAACCACCTGCTCGGGCCTGTTCGTTCTCCACGGCGGTCTCCGTCATCAGAGGCGTCTCCTTGATCGTCAGATCCGCCGTTGATTAGACACTCCCGTTCCACGACCTCCGGCATTCGACAGCAACGCTGCTCCTGGAGCGGGGCGTTGAACTCGTCGCGATCAAGGAGCTGTTGGGCCACGCCCACATCGGCGTCACGGCCACGATGTATGCCCATGTCCGACTCCGCCTCCAACGCCAGGCCGTCGACCTCCTCAACCACACCTTGAGCGTCATGCCGGCGTCGGCGGCCGGTCGCCCGAGAGGCCGCCGGGCGGGCTTGTGCCGTCTCGGAGCCCATGCTTGCCGCCTGGCCGGGGGCCGTGACGATGGAGATAACCGGGCTGATGCCGGCGCGGAGTTGAGTCAGACACACATGGCTGGTGAATCGGTCGGCACGCCCACCGTCGTGGCTGACTTTCTGTGTCTGGGTCCAGAACCTCACGGCCATGGGCCCGGCACGTAAGTGAGGGCCCGTCCCTGCCGGGGCTGACGAAGACGGGGGAGCCTCGATCGGCTGTGCCCGGCAGGGACGGGGATCGGGGTCAGTGCGGTGCGGTGAGTGGGCCGGCGGGGCGGGTCACGTCTGCCGCCAGGCCCTCAAGGGCCGGATGATGATCTCCCGGTAGGTGTGGTGGGACGGGTTCTGGCCGCAGTGCCGCAGCACCCAGTCCTGCGGTTCGGCGAAGTCCTCGCTTGTCGGTGAGGTCTCCCGTACGAGAGGAAGGCTGACCGTGGCCCGCACCGAGTACTACGACGACCTCAGCGCACCTGAGCCGAACAGCATGGTCGTCGCCGCATCCGCCGTCGTCACCGACGACCACGGGCGCATCCTCCTCCAGCGCCGCCGGGACAACGACCTGTGGGCACTTCCGGGCGGCGGCATGGAACTCACCGACTGCCTGCCCGGCACGGCCGTCCGCGAGGTCAAGGAAGAGACTGGTCTCGACGTTGAGATCACCGGCCTCGTCGGCACCTACACCGACCCGAAACACATCATCGCCTACACCGACGGCGAGGTCCGCCGCCAGTTCAACGTCTGCTTTACCGCCCGCATCACCGGCGGCCAGCTGGCAATCTCCGACGAGTCCACCGAGCTCCGGTTCGTACCGCCCGAAGAGATCGAGCAACTGCCGATGCACCAGACCCAACAGCTCAGGCTCCAGCACTTCCTGGAACAGCGCGAGAAGCCGTACCTGGGCTGAACCGGCTGACGGCAGTTGCTGACGGCAACAACCCCGCACAACCACGGACCTCCACGCACGTCACCGGACCAGCAAATCGCGCTTGACCTGTGTCCTGTGCCATCGAAGTTGACCATCAACCGAGGTAGTTCGCGCGCCCCTCGTCGTCGAGCTCGAAGGAGCCCTCAGGGATGATGCAGAACTCATTGCCCTCAGGGTCCGCCATCACCAGGAACCCGCCGTCGGCGTACTGCTCCAGCCTGTGCCCGCCCAGCATCTCGATCCGTTGCTGCTCGGCGGCGGGATCGGGAGAGGTGATGTCGAAGTGCATCCGGTTCTTGCTCGACTTGGGTTCGGCAGTTCGCTGAAAGCCCAGCCCCAGGTCGTTCTCCCGCCGCAGCCACACGTATGGGCCCATACGTCCCACGACCGGCCTGCCGAGCAACTCGGACCAGAACGCAGCGAGCCGCTCAGGGTCTGTGGCATCGACGATGAGGGCATTGATCTGCATAGATGAGTCCGCCATGCCCCGATCCTCTCAAACGGGCGCTCAGCAGCGACTGTGACCAGCGGAAGTCAGACTTCGATGAGCGAGCTGCCCTGCAGTCAGACTTCGGCGGCATCCACTCAAGGCGCGATGGCGCCGGACAGCAAGATCGCGATCTACAGCTGGAGTATTAGTTGCCTGCTGCGTGGCGGGAGAGGTGGTCCCAGCCGTTGGCTGCCTCGGTGTTGGCGAAGCGCAGGTCGAACTCGTCGCCGACCGGAGGTGGGGCCGCGCGGTCACCGCGTTTGGGGCTCACTCGGCGGTCTCGCCCTCGGGTGCGGGGACAGGTCCGAGGTCGCCTTCGGGCTCTCGGGTGAGGATGGCGTGCAGGGCGGGGTCGGCGTGGATCTCGGCACTGTGCCGCCACTGGGCCAGCAGCAGCGCGATGGGAGCAAGGTTCTCCAGCGCAGCAGCCCCGCGAGCGGTGTCCACCAGTTCGCCCAGCATCGCCTCGACATCGTCCTCGGGGAGGAAGACTGACCAGGGCAGAGCATCCGGCAGGGCTTGACGCAGAGCGGCGGTGTTCTCGGTGCGGACCAGCCCGGCGAGCAGGCGGGCGGTGAAGTCGACCACGGCGGAGTCCTGCTCCAGCTGGTCGGCGCGAATGAGGGCGAGGTCGCCCGCGTCGCGTCGGCGCAGCCGCAGGGCGCGGACGGCGTCCAGGCGTCGGGCGGTGGCAGCGGGGTGGTGGAGCAGCTCGCTGAAGGGCACGTCCTCGTAGGCCGTCGGCATGACATCCCCAGTAGCTCGGATGTCCTGCTTGGAGGTAGCGGATCGCGGTCGGGGCGCCGCTCCTCTGATGGCAACGCCGACGGCAACCCGACCCGACGACGCCGCACGTCCACGGAGATCGGCGGACCACGTGGCCAGGTCATTGCTGCGGGTTCGATGGAGGGTTCGGCGGATGCCGGCCGTGCCGCTGCCGAGGTGGAGGTCTTCCCAGCGCAGGCCAAGGAGGTCGCCCTTGCGCAGGTCGGTGCGCAGGGCGGCTCGACTCCTAGCCCGCCTGACCCATCCCCGCCGCGTTGGGCCAGCTCTGGGCGTTCGGCCAGCCGGTGGCCGGTGCCGGCGACAGGTTCGGGGCCGGTGGGGCGGGCGCGGTCATCCCGCGGACCTGCGCGGCCGTGAGGCCACCCCGCGCGGGGACCCCGGGCGGGGTCGGACCGGTCGGTGCGGGAGCCGGAGCGGGTACCGGGGCCGGAGCAGGTACCGGCGTCGGCGCGGGGACGGGGGTCGGCGCGGGGACGGGGGTCGGCATCTGCATGGGCATCGGCGCCGGTGTGGGTGCCGGGGCCATCGGAGGCACCGCGCCCATCGGGGGCACCGGCGCCATCATCGGCGGCTGGGGCTGCTGCATCTGCATCTGCATGGCTGCCGCCGGCATCGGCATCCCGGCGCCGCCCTGCTGCGCGGCGACGGGGAGCGGCATGCCGACGCCGGCGGCGGGAGCGGCGGCGAGCCCCGGAACGGGCCCCGCGCCGACGGCCTGCGCGAGCTGCATGCCCGCCCCGTTGGTCTCGCTCACCAGCCGGTCCACCGCCGCCGTGCCCGAGCTGTAGCTGGTCCCGGTGCTCAGCTCGG
>NZ_JBFAXI010000093.1:0-33856 GCF_040680735.1 Streptomyces sp. NPDC051987
CCCCCGCTTCGCGGGGGTTGCATGACGAAGTGTTGATTGGGGGCCAGCTTCGCTCGGCCCCCAATCAACCGGGCTGCTCCGCAGCCCGGTTCGGCAGGTCCGCTTCGCTCCCCTGCCTTTGGCTTTCCGGCTTCGCCTCCAAGCCTGGCCTGCTACGCGGGCGGCTGGCTACGGGGCGCTAGGGCCGGGGTGTTGGGCATTATCCTCCACCTGTACTCAGGGCCGAGGTGTCTTGTCCGAGGTCGCACAGTGTCGATGACGATCCTGCCATAGTGGGGGTGGAAGCTCGCTCCCCGGAGTGGTGCAATCAAAAATGGATGCGGATAAATTCTACGCTTAGCGGGTAGTGCCTCTGGCGGGTGGCCCCGGGGTGAGAGGTGATGTGCTGTGTCGACTCGGTGGACGCTTCGTCCTCATCAGGTCGAGGCTGTTGACGCGGTGGTGCGGGCCTTGGAGCGCGTTCCTGACGGAGGGTCATCGGGTGGTGTGCGAGCCCAGGTTGTCGCCGCTACCGGAACGGGCAAAAGTCTGATCGCCGTGCACGCGGCGCGGGCTCTGCGTGCACGGCGGGTGCTCGTGCTGGTCCCCACGCTCGGGCTGTTGGCGCAGACGGTGTCTGTGTGGCGGGAGGCGGGGCGCCGGGGCCCGATGTTCGGTGCCTGTTCGCTGTCGGGTGAGGGTGCGCAGGTTCTTCAGTGCACCACCGATGAGGCGGAGTTGATGGGGTGGGTTTCCGGGCTGGAGTCGGTGACGGTCTTTGCCACCTATGCCTCGTTGGGGTTGGGGGTCCTGGAGCGGAGTCATCGCTCCGGGCTAAATGCCTGGGATCTGGTGGTGGTGGATGAGGCGCATCGGACGTCAGGGGCATTGGGCAAGGCATGGGCGGGGGTTCATGACAATGCGCGGGTGCCGGCGTTGCGGCGGTTGTACATGACGGCTACGCCGCGGCTGTGGGAGGTGGCGGATCGGGAGGAGGCGGAGGGTGGTGAGCTGGTTGCGTCGATGGATGACGAGACCGTGTTCGGTCCGGTGGTGTATCGGTTGTCGTTGTCGGAGGCGATTGAGCGGGGGTTGATCGCTCGGTATCAGGTGGTGTGTGTCGACATCGCGGATCCTGGACTGTCGGTGGCCGAGTTGGCCGGGGGGGTGGGGAGGACGGCACAGCTTCGGGGTGTGCGGCTGGCGGCTTTGCAGACGGCGGTGATGAAGGCTGCCGCGGAGCGGAGGCTGAGGCGGCTGCTGACGTTTCATTACCGCACCAGTGAGGCCGAGGCGTTCTCCAGCGGTCTTGGCGCGGTGGCGAAGGAGTTGTGGGAGAGCGACCCGGAGCTGTATGCGGAGCCGGATGCGGTGTGGGCTGACTGGCTGTGTGGGGAGCACAAGCCTGCGCACCGGGGGCGTGTGCTGGAGAAGTTCGCGTCGGAGCCGGAGGTTGATCTGGGGGCGGCGGCGTGGGTGCGGGTGCTGTCGTCTGTGCGAGTGCTGGGTGAGGGGGTGGATACCAAGGAGTGCGATGCGGTCGTCTTCGCGGATGTGCGGGGGTCGGCTGTTGACGTCGTCCAGGCGGTGGGGCGGGCGCTTCGGATGCAGCCTGGGGAGGGCAAGGTCGCCTCTCTGGTGGTGCCGGTCTTCCTCGGCCCTGGTGAGCAGCCTGACGAGATGCTGGTCTCTCGGGCTTATGGGGAGCTGGTGAAGGTTCTCACGGCGCTGAGGGCTCATGACGCCCAGGCCGTGGAGCAACTGGCTGCTGTCCAGGTGGCAGGCGGCGAAGCAGCCGGGGGGGCGGTCCAGGCATCCGGTGAGGTGAGCCGGGCTGCCGCGGAGTTGTTGTCGTTCTCCCGGCCGCGGGATCCGGCACAGTTGGCCGCGTTCATCAGTCTGCGGGTGCTGCAGCCGGAGACGCAGTTCTGGCGGCGGGGCCTGGCCGCTGCGCTCGCCTACCGTAGTGACCATGGTGATCTGGCGGTGCCGTACGAGTACCGGACTCCGGACGGGTTTGCTCTGGGAGTGTGGATCGCCCGGCAACGCAGTACGCGCAATCGCGGGGAGCTGGATGCGGAGCGGGTGGGGCAGCTGGATGAGCTCGGCATGATCTGGGCACACGCCGAGGTCGCGTTCGCCGAGGGGCTGTCGGCGGCACGGGGGTGGGCGGCTGAGCACGGGCATCTGCTGGCGCCGGCTGATGCCATGTGGGAGGGCTATCCGTTGGGGCTGTGGCTGAAGAACCAGCGGGCCGCTGTGCGGCAGGACAAGGGCGGGCAGGAAGCGCAGCGGCGGCGGGCCTTGGAGAACATCGATCCGTCGTGGTGTCCGTCCTGGTCGGTGTCGTGGCAGCGGTGCTTCTATCTCGCCAGGCTGCACGTGCGCAGCGGTGAGGTACTGCCGGAGAAGTCAGGGTGTCTGGTGGTGCAGGGGGAGGATCTGGGGCGGTGGGCGGTGTCCCAGCGGCGTCAGTGGGACACGCTGGGGGCGGCGCAGCAGTGGCTGCTACGGGAAGCGCTCGGGCTCGGACCGCTGCAGGACGGTGAGAAGGACGTCGCGGTGCCGCGGCGTACGCGGGCGCAGGTATGGGCGGCGAACCTGGCGGCTGCCCGCCAGTACCAGCGGCGGGAGGGGCATCTGGAGGTGCCTCACCGGCACGTCGAGGAAGTTGAGGGTGATGCGTGCGCGCTGGGGGTGTTCATCGCCAACAGCCGCGCCCGCCGCGCGCGGCTCGCGCCCGAGCGGGTTGAGGAGTTGTCCGAGCTGGGGATGCGGTGGGTGTAGGGCGCGGCTCTTCGCAAGTAGCGTGACTGCGCGGAGTCCGGTCGGGCGAGGCCCGTGCGTCGTCCCGCGCTGGGGCGGGCGGAGGTCAGCGGAACAGTGCTCGGGCCAGGACAGCCTGAGTTTTCCGCCGGCGGCTGCGGCACCGATCTCGGCTGCGGTGGGTCACGCCAGGCCCGTGCACAAAACGACGCACTCCTGTGCCTGCAGCATCTGCCACATCGCGTCGGTTGCCGGAGTGGGGGCGCTGGTGCGGATGATCATCGGCTGCCCTCCTGGGGACGCGGCGCCGTGCATGCCTTCGAAGGCTCTGGTTTCGGCCTGTTGAAGATGGCCGTCCACTCGTGGCTCGGCTGGGGGATGCCCGGAACCTGCCGTCGCGTGTGTTGAGGCAAAAACGCTGCCCCAAGGGCTCGTTCCTGTCTCTGCACAGCCGTTTCCGACCGTGGTGGCAGCAGGATGAGGGACAGCGGGTTGTGGATGACTCGCAAGGAGGGGAACGCGGTAGCGCCCGTTCCCCTCCACTCCGCGACACAGGATCAGTGCGGCCGGCTCGAAGCAGGCATCTCGCACATGCTCAGCTACACACCCAGGCGAGGTCTGGGTGAGTTCACCCGTTTTCATCAGGTGAGAGGAATCCCATGACGTCCTTGGCCTATGCCGTACACGTCAGTCCGCTTCAACCGTTGGCGCCGACCGCCCTGCCTCCCCGGCCGGACGGCGGCCCGTTGCTGTGGTCTCCGCTGTCCACGACTCTCATCTACGGTCCACGCGAGGCCGTCCTGGTCGACCCGGGGCTGACAACGGAGCAGGGGGCCGCCGTCGCCACATGGGCCGCCGGTTTCAATCGCACGATCACCGGCGTCTACGTCACGCATGCGCACGGCGACCACTGGTATGCGACGGCGCCCGTTCGTGACCAGTTCCCGGACCTGAAGGTGTGGGCCACGGCCGAGACGATCGCGGAGATGGAGCGGACCACCCCCGGCGGTCTGCCGAACCCGTTCTGGGGAGCAGCGTTCCCCGGCCTGATCGGCGACACCCCTGTCATCGCCGAGGCCGTCCCGGAAGGCGGCCTCCAGGTGGACGGGCAGCCGCTCGTTCCCCATGCCGCCGGGCACACCGACACCGAGCACACGACGTTCCTGCACGTGCCGTCCTTGGACCTGGTCGTCAGTGGCGACGTCATCTACAACCAGGTGCACCAATACCTCGCCGAGGCCGGCGCCCACGGCATCGACAGTTGGCTCAGGGCGATCGACGCCGTGGCCGCCGTCAACCCGACCACCATCGTGGCCGGGCACAAGAATCCCGATCGTGATGATCCGGCGTCCATCATTGACGACACTCGCGATTACCTGCGTGCGGCCGCAGAGGTTTTCGCCAGTGCCACCAGCCGGGGGGAGTACTTCGAGGCGATGACGCAGAGGTTCCCCGCATGGTTGAACCCGGGCATCGCGTGGCTGACCGCGGTCGGGCGCTGGGCCGAATGAGCCAGGTGTGAGGCATCGCTTCGGCCCCGCGTAGCTACGACTTCCCGGTGTTCGCCCAGGGCCAGGGCTTTCCAGAATGCCCCGAGGGACGGATGCAGCCACTCCGTCTTCGTCAGGGGCCCCTTGCTCCCGGTAGGCCGGCTGGCCCGTTCAGAAGCGTGGCGGGACCGCCTTTGGCGCAGACACCTTGAGGTCGTAGGCGTCCGCCTCGACGGGGTGCGCGGCGGCCGAGGGGGCGTGCGCGGCGGTGTCGGCGTCGCGGAAGGCTCCGGCACCGCGTCGTCACCACCGCTGCCGCGGCTGCGCGCCGCCGTCAGAAGCACGATGCCCACGACGACGACCGCCGCTGTGCCACGAGCCCTTGTCACTGCTACCGCCCCCTTGCGCTGTCGCCCGGAAACACGCCGACCGCGCCGCCGACCCCTCTTCCAGGGTCAAGGGCCTCTCAATCAACGACACTTGTCGCAGTCCTCCGCCCGGAGGAAACGGGCTTGGCGCTGGACGGTAGGAGTAACGGTGTACGCGTTCACCAGGGAGATGATCAGTCCCTCCTCGTTCATTTCGGCGATCTCGGCACCCGCGACAGCGCCGATACGGCCGTCGGGGGTGCGGAACTAGGCGGCCCACTCGGCCCGCAGCGTGCCGTCCGGATCGGCCGTGGTCTGCCACAGGTGCCGCGACTCGGCGCGCATCGTGACGAACTGACGGTAAAGCCGAGGATCGCTTCGAAGCCCGTCACCGGCGTTCCGGTGATGTTGACCGTGGCATCCGGGGCGAAGATGTTCGCCGGTTCTCTTTCAAGGATCGCCGGATCTGTCACGACTCGATCGGCCAGGCCGACGCAGCGGTCGAGACCGTGGTGGGCGGTGCAGACATCTGGTCTCCCTTCCCGCGTTGTCGATGCCGAGGGTGGCGGTGTGCTCTGTGATGGGCTTGCGGTATGCGTGTATGCGGCCCCGTCAGGTGCGGCCGACCGCTGCTACGAGTTCGTCGCTTCAGCCGCCGGTTCCGTGATGAGACCGGTGCGACGCCACGCCAGTGGCTCATCAAGCAGCGTCTTGCCCGTGCGCGTGACCTCCTGGAGTTCAGCAACCTGCCGATCAACCAGATCACCACCGAGATCGGTTTCGCCACCGTGGCCTCACTGCGCCGGCTCATGAACGCCAAGCTGGATGTCTCCCCTGCCGCTTACCGCCGAACCGTCCAGGCATCGGAGTCCGCGGTCCGGGCGGCGGACGGCCACGCCGCCGCTCCGGGACGAACGCTCAGGCGACGTCGGTGGCGGGCCCGTACTCGCGGAAGAACTCCTCGTCCGGCACACCGTTGGCCCGCGCCGCACGTCGTACGAGGTCAGGTGCGAGCAGTGTCGCCGGATGCGCGACCATGAAGCTCACGTCGCGGAAGGCCTCGGCCACCTGGCTGTCGTGAACCACCGCGGCCATGATGTGCCGCATCGCCCAGGCGGTGCGGCGCTGTCGCTCGGAGGCCGGGCGCCCGGCCAGGCCCAGGCGTGCGGCATCCGCTGTCGCCGACGTCTGCCATGCGGCGGCGACCACCACATGTTGCAGCTCGAAGAAGTACCGGGCAGGGATGTCGAGGTCCGGCCCACCGCACAAGTACTCCGACAGGCACGACGCGTGCAACATCGCGGAACTCATGCCCTGGCCGTAGACCGGGTTGAACGACGCCACAGCCTCCCCGGTCACGACCAAGCGGGCCGGGAAACGATCGAGGGCTGCGAAGTGGCGCCAGCGGTTGTCGGGGTGGCGGAAGGGCGCGAGCTCCCCGATCAGCCGGCCCTTTACGGCTTCCTGGTAGACCGGCTGCAGCTCGGCGCACCGAGCCCGGAAGCCTTCGGCGTCCGACACCTGCGGATCGTCGCCGTAGGAGGCGAGCATGACGGCCCATCGCTGGTCTTCGACGGCGTTCACCGCGGCCCCGGCAAACCGGCCGGACGCGAACCGCGGACTGTAGCGCGTGATGCCGCTGAGCGGACCGGCCCAGTCGGGTGAGCGCTCGAAATGAGCCGTGACATAGCGAACATCGACGCTGAGCCGCTCCATTCGCGGCCGGGGCCACTCCCCCGCCTCCAGCCAGTCGGCCATACGGCTGCCGCGACCGGTGGCGTCCACAAAGAAGTCGCCGGCTTGGACAACCTCGCCCGCCTCGGTCGAGTACCTCACCGCCACGACGCGTTGACCGTCGTAGACCAGACCCGTGACGCGACCGGCAACCAGCTCGACGTTCGGCAGGTCCAGGGTGCGTTCGCGTATCAGCCCCTCGAGGAAGGGCCGGGTACAGATGAGGAAGTCCACGTTGGGGGTGCTGACCTGCTGGACCCCGTCCACGTACGACGCGCTCCGGCCCGGCCCCGGCAGCACCGCTCCCCGGGCCTCGGCCTGGCGCGCGGCTCCGGGATACCACCGCTCCAACTGCCGGAGGCCCCCGGGGCTCAGGGTGTGGACCTGGGACCCCTGAGGTACGCCCGGGCGTGGGGCACCGCCGATGTCTCGCACTCCCGCGTCGGGGTCGATCACGACGACACGCTCCGCGTGGTCGGAGAGGACCCTGGCGGCGAACAGTCCCCCGATTCCCGCGCCCAGTACATGCACGGTGCCGAACAGGGCGGGGGTCTTGGTGGGCGCCTGGGAAGCGCTGAGGCGCTGGAACACGGCAATGGGTGAGGCTGGCACGCGCTTCTCCAGGTCGGTTCGGGGCTCCGCGATGGCATACGTATCACGGAAGGCACAGGTGGCACCGACACATGTATCACATACCTTGATCCGGCACAGCGGCGGCAACCCGGGGCCCGGTCCCGGCCACGGTCGGTAAGCCCGGCCGGAGCCGCGACGGGGCAGTCAGCGGCTTGGTGAGAAGCGTTGTCAGCTTGCCGGGCCGGTGCTCACTCGAAGCGGTAGTCGGACAGGTCGACGGAGACGATCAGCGGTTCCGGCGCCGGGGTGTTGTCCGGCTGACGCGGGTAGATACGCAGCTTGGACGGCAGCGTGATCCCCTGGACCTGCACCGGGTCGATGAGGTAGCGGGCCGCGGGATTGCTGCCCTGGATGTCCACCTCGTAGTCGTGTCGGACGAGAAGTCCGCTCTCGTTGAAGTAGTACGTCTGGACCTCGCTGTGCGTCGCGATGGTGTCCGGGAAGACGACCCGCAGGCGCCGCCACTCCTCACCGTTCTCCTGCCACGGTTCGATCTCCTCGGCCGTCACGCCCGGCTGCTTGAAGATGAAGGGTGACGTGAGGTAGGTCCACATCGTGTACCCGCTGAAGTAAGCGACCTGCGCGTCACTCCAGGGCGTCTCCATCTCGTAGCCCGCGAACGACTTGCGGGGCTCGTTCAGTTCCTCGACCACCTCGCCGTCCGGGGTCTCGATCGTGACCCGGTCCGGAGTGAAGACGGAGTGGTTCGGGGTCGGCGCGAACGGCCAGTGGGACACCCGCTCGCGTGTGAGGTCGACTCGCACGTGGCAGTCCTCCAGGACCGTGGGCTTGCCCTTGAGGCCCCACAGGACACCGCCCTGATGCAGCTTGGCGGTCAGCGAGGAGAAGCGGCTGAACTGCTCCAGCCCTCCATGTGCCTTGATCGCCAGTTCGACGAGATCACTCATGCTCGTACTCCTTCATGGTTCTTGTTGCTCGGCAGGGAGCGGTTCGGCACACGTGGTCCGACGCATGCGCCGTCGCTCGGCCCTTCACCCCACTGTGCGGGCGCCCCACGGCGTCGGCATCGGCCACATGACTTAAGCGATGTGTGCGGGCGGCCGGATCCGCAACCTGGGCGCCGAGGCGGGCCGGCCTGTGCACTGAGTAGGCGCACCCTCAAATGACCAGCTGGTCATTATGGCACCGGAGCCGTAACATCCTAATGACCGTCTGGTTATTAGGACCGGACGGCGCATCTACTGGCCAGGAGATGAGACGGCGTGTCCGAAGACAGGGAGCCCACGCGTCACCCAGTGGTCATCGTCGGCGGCGGCCCCGTCGGCCTGTGGACCGCTCACGAACTGGCCCTCGCGGGCGTACGCCCCCTCGTCCTGGAGCAGGGCGAACACCGCAGCCCGCATTCCAAGGCCCTGGGCGTGCATCCCCGCACGATCGAAGTACTCGCCATGCGCGGACGTCACGAGGAGATCCTGGCAGGCGGCCGGCCTGTGCCGAACTGGCATTTCGGCATGCTGGACAACCGTCTGGACTTCCGGGCGCTGCCCACACCCTTCCCGTTCATGCTGGCCTTCCCCCAGTCGGCCACCGAGGAACTGCTGGAGCGGTACGCGGTCGAGTTGGGCGCGGAGGTCCGGCGGGGTCACGAGGTGGTCTCCCTGACACAGGACGACGCGGCCGTCACGCTCCAGGTCCGGGGCCCCGCAGGCACCTACGAGGTGACCGCTCAGTACGCCGTCGGCGCCGACGGCACCCGCAGCACCGTGCGACGGCAAGCGGGCGTCGACTTCCCCGGGACCGAGACCTCTGCATACGGATACCTCGGCGAGGTCGTGCTGGACAGTCCGCCGCCGGCCGGGTTCCAGGCCCTGAACGAGGCCGGTCGCCTCCTGGTGGTACCGCTCACGCACGGCAGGTACCGCGTCACCGGGTATGACCCGCTCAACCAGCACCGCGAGCCGCTCACGCTGGACGAACTCCGGGACGCCGCACGGCGCATCGCCGGCACCGACTTCGGCATGCGCGCCCCGTCCTGGCTGACCCGCTTCGGCAACGCGACGCGCCTGGCAGCGTCCTACCGCGCCGGCCGTGTACTGCTGGCCGGGGACGCCGCGCACAGCCACTTCCCCGCGGGCGGGGTCGGTCTCAACGTCGGGCTCCAGGACGCCATGAACCTCGGCTGGAAACTGGCCGCCGTCGCCCAGGGCAGGGCCGGCTCGGAGTTGCTCGACACCTATCACTCGGAACGGCACACGGTGGGCGAGGAACTCGCGGAGCACACGCTGGCGCAGAGCGCGCTGATCACAGGTCTCACCCCGGACGTGACCGCACTGCGGTCCCTGCTGAGCAACGCGATCGCCGACGAGCCGCACTTCTCCAGGATGCTGGCCGGCAAGCTCTCGGGACTCGACACGGCCTACCCGCCGGCTGAGGCGGACGCCCACCCCCTCACCGGCGTCCGGGCCTACGACCCCGAAGGCCAGGGCGTCCTCCCGCTGCTGCGCGACGGACGTCCGGTGCTGCTGACCACGGGTGACACCCCGGTCTCCGGCGAGGTGGCCGAACGGGCGGCGACGGCCGGCGTCGCGGTCCACCGCAGCCGGCTGTCCGCCACGGGCGGGGACCACTGGACCGGCGTGACCGCGGCACTGCTGCGACCTGACGGACACGTGTGGTGGGCGACCGAACAGCCCGCAGCCACTGCCGACTTCACCAGTGAGGCGGTCAAGGCCCTGGACACCCTGCCCGCCCGGTTCTGAGCGCCAGGGCGTGCCGCCGGCCGGCAGCCGATGCCTGTCAGCGGCGGTGCGGGCGGCCCGGCAGAGGGCGGCGATCGGCGCTCGCGGAGGGTGATGGCGGCGGGAATGCATCACCGGGCGGTGGTGTTGGGAGAACCGTCTGACATGCGCGAGTCAATCAGCTCGGGTGGTCGGCGGAAGGAGTTCCTCATGGCACGCAGCACCACACGCCCCATCGTCAAGCTGAAGTCGACGGCCGGCACCGCAGTCACCTACGTGACCCGCAAGAACCGTCTGAACGATCCCGACCGGCTGGTCCTGCGCAAGTACGATCCGGTGGCCGGCGAGCACGTTCTCTTCCGCGAAGAACGCTGACCCCGCGCGCGCCGACCCCGGCGATGAACGCACTCCCACCGAGGAGGAATACCCCCATGAGGCACGGCATCCACCCCGTCTCCCGCCCCGTCGTCTTCCGCGACCGCGCGGCAGGCTTCCAGCTGCTCACCCGCTCCACCATCGACACCCGGCGGACTGTCGAGTGGGAAGACGGCACCAGGTATCCGGTCGTCGACGTCGAGATCTCTTCGGCGAGCCACCCCTTCTACACCGGCACCTCACGCGTCGTGGACACCGCGGGCCGGGTGGAGCGCTTCCAGCGGCGCTACGGCCGTGCCGCCGCCGACCGCCCCTGACGGGAAGACCCCGTCCTTCGGGATCCGCGAAAAGGATCCGGCCGCAAGAGCCGCCCGGGCTGACGCCCCACCACGCCGCACATCCCAACGGCCAGGCACCGCACACGCGGTGCCTGGCCTTCCCATACCGCACAGTCAGACTGGCCCGAAGCGCGCTCCGCGCCGCACGAAGCCGTCAGTCGTTCGAGCGCTGCAGGATACGGGTCATCGGGGGAGCTGGATCTCCCGCTTGAGGATCTTTCCGGTGGATCCCTTCGGCAGGGAGGGGAGGAACCAGATCTCTCGCGGATACTTGTAGAGGGCGACACGCGCCTTCACGAAGGAGCGCAGCTCCTCCGCCGTGGCCCGGGCGTTCGGCACGAGGACGACGGCCGCGGCGACCTCCTCGCCGAGGGACGCGTGCGGGACGCCGAGCACGGCCGCCTCCAGGACGTCCGGGTGTTCGTAGAGCACGTCCTCCATCTCCCGCGGGTAGACGTTGTACCCACCCCGGATGATCACGTCCTTCTTCCGGTCGACTATGAAGAAGTACCCGTCGTCGTCCTGACGGGCCAGGTCTCCGCTGCGGAACCACCCGTCCGGGATCGCCTCGGCCGTGTCCCCGGGCCGGTTCCAGTAGCCGGCCATGACGTTGTGGCCCCGGATGGCGATCTCACCGACCTCGCCGGCCGGCACGCCGTGTCCGGCCTCGTCCACCAGACGCACCTCGACCCCTTGGATCGGGGTGCCGATAGAGCCGGCCTTACGCGGCCGGTCGAGGTGGTTGAAGGTGGTCACCGGTGAAGTCTCGGACAGACCGTAGCCTTCTCCCACCGCGCAGCCGAAGCGTTTCTCGAATCCGTGGAGCACCTCGGCCGGCAGGGCGGCTCCGCCCGAGACACACACTCTCAGGGCACCTGCCTCGGGGCCGGTGGTGACCGGCGGCTCGTGCAGCAGCGCGTTGTACATCGTGGGCACGGCCACGAATATGGTCACGCCGAACTCGCTCAGCATGGACAGGACTTGGGCGGCGTCGAAACGGGGTACGAGCAGCAGACAGGCGCCCCGGCGGATCGCCGAGTTCATGCTGCCGGTCTGGCCGAAGGCGTGGAAGAGCGGCAGGCACGCCATCATGACGTCCTCGTCGGTGATCCGGACGACGTGGTCGGCCAGGATCTCTGCGTTCCCGCCCAGGTTGCCGTGGGTCAGCGCGGCGCCCTTCGGTGTTCCGGTCGTCCCGGAGGTGTACAGGAGCGCGGCCAGGTCACCGTCCTCCCGGGGTGACGGCGCGGCGATCGGCCCCGGCTCGCCGGCCGGGGTCAGCATCGCGCCGACCGCGGTCACCGTGAGACCTGTCTCGGCAGCGGCCGCCGTCGCCTCCTGTGCGACGTGCTCGTACACGAACAGGCGGGTCGCACCCGAGTCGGTCAGACAGTGCTGGATCTCCCTCTTCTTGAGCAGCGGGTTCATCGGGACGACGACTCCGCCGGCGCGCAGGATGCCGTAGTAGAGCGCCACGAACGCCGGGACGTTGGGCAGCATCACGCACACCCGGTCACCGGTCGCCAGCCCCTCCGCCCGGAGCGTCCCCGCGATGCGGGAGGCAGCAGTGTCCAGCTCCGCGTACGTCACCACGATCTCGCCCAACCGCAGTGCGGGGTGATCGGGGTGGAGCCGCGCCGTCGCCGACAGGTTCTCCGCGATGTTCGGCATATGTCCTCCTGCTCAACGGCCCGGTGGCGACCCGGCGTCGGCGACCCGGGGCAAGGCACGGCACATGTCGTACGCCGGCAACACATGTACTCGGAGCAACATAGCAGTCGGTCGCTGCCGCCTGCCTCGCCGCTCCACGAGTCACACGTATGCGCAGCACCACGCAAGCGGGACTGTTCACTTCTCCCTCAACGGCGGGCCGTTCGGGACGACTTCCTTCACCTCTGGTCACTCGCGGTTCGGTGTCTGGCGCAACTGCCCTAGTCTGGCGTACCGCGTCCGGCAGCTCCGGTGGTGAGCGCTCGGGCCTTTCCTTCAGCGGAAGAGTTGATCAGTGTGGCTGCATTAGATGACCTCTCCGGTGCCCGGACGGACGATGTGCGGGCGGCATACCGTCATTGCGAGGAAGTGACACGCAAAGAGGCGAAGAACTTCAGTTACGGTGTCCGGCTGTTGCCGGGTCCCAAGCGGCGTGCCATGTCGGCGATTTACGCGTTGGCGCGCCGGGTGGACGACATAGGCGACGGTGACCTGGAGACGCGGCGCAAGACGGAACTGCTCGGACGCGTCAGCTCGATGGTGGACGGGCTGATGTCGGGGCACGCGGATCCCGATGACGCTGCTGACCCGGTCCGCCTGGCCCTCGCGGACGCGGCTCGGCGTTTCCCGATTCCCCTGGGGGCATTTCACGAATTGATCGACGGCGTCACGATGGACGTCGAACAGAGGAACTACAAGAGCTTCGACGATCTCCTCACCTATTGTCGATGCGTCGCGGGCTCCATCGGGAGGCTGTCTCTCGGGGTTTTCGGTTGCGCGGACCCCGACCAGGGACAGGAGTACGCCGACACGCTGGGGTTGGCCCTACAGGTCACCAATATTCTGCGGGACGTCCGCGAAGACGCCGCCATGGGCAGACGCTATCTGCCCGCTGAGGATGTCGAACGCTTCGCCTGTGAAGAGGCCGACTTCGGGACGGGCTTCGTCCCGTCCGACGCGGATTTCGACGGTCTCGTCAAATTCGAGGCGAGCAGGGCGCGTGCGTTGTTCCAGGAGGGTTTTCAGCTGCTACCGCTGCTCGACCGTCGCAGCAGGGCGTGCGTGGGCGCGATGGCGGGCATCTACCGGGGACTGCTCGACATCATCGAGAGGGAGCCCGGAGCGGTGCTGGCCGGCCGGATCTCCCTGAGCACGAAGGAGAAGTCACGTCTGGCCCTCGTGGCCCTGCTGGGACGTGTGCGCTGACGCTTGTCCGGCTTCGTCGAGCCGCGCGCGTCACCCGCGCCGGCTCGGCGGCCTGTTCCTGGCCGGCGGCGTCCACTCGGGAGGCCCTGGGGTACGACGGAGCACCTGCGCATGCTCGCGTCGGAACACTGGGCTGACCCTGGTGTACCACCTCGCCCCGGTCGGATCCGGCGCCAGGGACCCGTTGCCGGACGGCGATTGCACGATGCACCGCTACGCGCGCTTGACCGAAGCCGTACTCGACGACGTCGGCGCACCGACTGCGTACGTCCTCGGCCGCTCGCACGGCGGCTTCGTCGCCCTGCACATCGCCATCGAACACCGCGACCGCCTCGACGGGCTGATCCTGTACGACACCGCTCCCGTCTTCGGGGCGGAACTCACAGAGACGGCCACGTCGAAGACGGCGGCCTTCGTCCAGCGCTGGCCGGTCCGGCCGGAGGCGGTCGAGGCAGCCCATGGGTCTTGCCGCGGTCAGAGTGGACGCCCCGCGGCCGCTACCGTCCCCGGCCCTGCTCGGCGGGCGGGGCCTCGGTGCCGGAATTCCCGTGGAACAGGGCTTCGAGCGAAGTGGTGAGGTCCGCGGTCAGGTGTTCCGCGCTCATCTCCGCCAGGGCTCCGGCTCGTACGACGTACCGGCTGAACGTGACGCCGACGAGCAAGGCGGCGACAAACGGAAGCCGGTGCCGCAGGTCGTACTCGTCCAGGAGCCGGCGGTACACCTCGTCTGTACGCTCCTGCATCGCCACGTACAGGGCGGCGGCGCTGCCGGTGTCGTCGGCGGCACTGCGCAGCAGCGCAACGAACGTGTCATTGCCGTCGGCGCTCTCCATGCGACGTACGTAGCCGCGGGCGATACGAGCGGCGAGTGGCTCTCGGGTGTCCTCGGCCAGGGCGTCGACGTCCCGGGTGCCCGGGACAGCCGCCAGGAACAGGCTCTCCTTGCTGCCGAAATGACGCAGCACCGATCCATGCGTGACGCCGGCGCGCCGGGCGATGTCCCGCAGCGTGGCCCGGTGGTACCCGCGCTCGGCGAAGGCCTGTGAGGCGGCCTGCAGAATGGCTCGGCGGTGCAGTTCCGGGTTGCGTGTGCGGCGGGGCGGCGCGGTCGGGTCGGTGTCGGGTGCGGCCATGGGCGGAGCCTACCGTCGTGGTCGTTTCCTTCGCCGTCGCCGACCGCTTCCCCGGCCGGTTCAGCGCAGGTGCGTGAGGGTCCCGAGGTGGGCGACCGGCGCGCTGCCGGGCAGCGCGATGCGCGAGTGCACCCGCCCGCGTTCGAAGTCCTCCAGGTGGAGGACCCTGGTACCGCGCTGCTCCCGCCAGGAGGTGAGGTACACGTGGGGGCGGACCTCCGCCACCGTGGTGGTCACGGTTTCGGTGTGCCCGTCGGGCAGTATGCCCCCTCCTTCGACGACGGTGAGGGCCATCGTCGAATCGGTGACACAGTGCATCTCGAAGGTGAGGATGCCGAGGTCCACGAAGTAGCGGTTTCCGTTCTGCCGGTGTGACATGTCGCGCCCTTCGGCTGCGTTCGCTTCGATACGGCCGACGCTCCCGCCTCTCTGCCGCGTGGGCATCGGTCATCCGACCGACGCGCGGCCGTCGGCCCGTCCCGACGAGTCCGCTGTGCGTACCGGGAGCGCAAGCAGGCCACGCGAGCGCATGTACGGGCATCGATCAGGTTCTGTGGGGACGGTGAGCGCGCAAGGCCGGGGTAGCGATCGAAGAGCGCGGTGAGCGTGATGCCCGTCTCCATCCGGGCCGGCGGAGCGCCGAGGCAGTAGTGGATGCTGTATCCCAGTGCAGGTACCCGGTGGTGTCACGGGCAATGTCCAGCCGGTCGGGGTCGGTGCAGCGGGGCGGGTCGCGGTGCGCGGCGGCGAGCGACAGCTGGACCGTTTCGCCGACCTGGACGGTGACGCCGCCGATGACGATGTCCTCGGTGGGGAGAGGCGGCGGATCGCCAGCAGTACCGGCCCGTCGGCGCCAGTTCCTCGATCAACCGGACCAGCAGGCCAGCATCGCCCCGCAGCGCCGCCAGTTCACTCGGGTGGGCAGTCAGCGACCGCGTTGCCGATCAGTACGCACCAGGGCGTCGGTCCGGGCACGGAGGTCGGGGGGCTGGGCCTGGGGCACGCCGACATGGTCGCAGATGACGATGATCGGCAGCGGAGCGGCGTAGGAAGGGATCAGGTCGGCCTGGTTCTGCCCCGACGGGGAGTCGACCAGCCGGTCCGCCGTGCGTCGGACCGGCACCCGAACCCTTCGACATGCCGGGGGGCGAAGACCTTGGACACCATGCGCCTGATACGTGTGTGGTCCGGCTCGGGTCCATGTTGAGGAGGTCGGCGGCCAGCGCGGGCAGCAGGGTCATGGCCCTGCCTACGAGGTGAGCCCATGAACCCGGCCAGACGGCTCCGGCCCCGCGAGGTCGGGTCCTGCTGCCGGTATGCCGAAAGCCAGCGAGAGAAGATTGTCTTATTTAATCCATTTGAGCCGAAGCGGCAAGAGGGGCCGGTTTGACAGAATGAAAATGACCGACCATATTGAAGTTGTCGCCACACGCATGGCGTTCATCGACGGGGCTTGGGGGTGCCGTGATCAAGCGACCCAGCCGGGCCCACCTGCACGGATCCGGCCGGCCTCCTGGAAACCCAGCGGACGGTCGGAGCTGTGGACATGTCCCCGAAGTCGTCGGTACCGGCCAGTCGGCGGCGGGTCTCCCTCGTAACGATGCGGAGAGCTCCATGACCGAGTACATTCCGGCCGATCCGGTCGAGCCGCCCAAGGCGGGCACCTTGCTCCGCAGACCGTCCCGCGCCCTGCACGGCGGGCCGTCTTTCGCGTTGCGGAGAGGTCCAGGGTCTTCTCCGGCCGTCCGCGACGAGCCGCTTCGCGCAGGACAGCGTCGCCGACGGCAACATCCTGACCATCGACCTGGCCTCCGGCAGCGCCGACCTGCAGCCGGACCCCGGAGCGAAACGCGATGTGGATCCGTCGGCCCGGTCATGGCCGGCCTCGTGGCCGGGTTATGGGCCTTCCGTCACCCGGGCCTCCTTGCCTGCCGGTACCCGTGCAGGGGCGAGGGGGCCGCCGCCACCGGACCCGACGCGCCGTCCTCTGGCTGACGTCGATGCCCCCGGCGGTTGTTCCTGAGGTCCGCACCGATATCCGCGCCGGTCCCGGGAGCAGTCGGCCGTAGGGGAACCCGGGATACGCGCCTCGTCGCGGCGGGCAGAGCCCTTGTCGCGAGCCGGCGCGCACGCGTCGGAACCGGCTCGGCCGCCACCGACGGCCGGCGGAGGCGGGCGTCAGCGCGACGGCTCGCCGGTCGGGCAACCTCCTGGACGGCCATGTACGCGGATGGGGATGTCCGCCGTCCGTACGGCCTGTATGAGCAGCACATCGAAGACACGAGCCGACCGTGACTGGACGGCGCCGCCGGCCGGTGCGTGACGCGGTGGCCGGCGCGCGGGGTCGGCGGCAAGGAGAGATGCACGATGACAGGGGTATCGCGAGAGTCAGGTGGCGGCGCCATCCAGTTCTCGGTCCTGGGACCGGTGCGGGTCTGGCGGGGCGGCAGCGAGCTGCTGCTCGGTCCGAAGCAGCAGCGGCTCATCCTCGCCGTCCTCCTGGCGCGTGCCGGGCGGCCTGTGTCGATGCACGAGTTCATCGATCTGCTGTGGGACGGTGATCCGCCGTCGAGTGCGACCAACGCGGTGCACCGGTACGTCGGAGCACTACGCCGGCTCCTGGAACCGGACCTGCCCGCAAGGTCGCCCGGGCGGTGGCTTGCCCGGCAGGCGGGTGGATACCTGCTGCGCGTAGATGCTGACCGCCTCGACCTGCTGAACTTTCGCGCCTTGGTCGATCAGGCACGGCAGGCGGACGCAGCGGGCGACCCGACCGGCTCCGTGGGACTGTTCACCACCGCTTTGGGCCTCTGGCAGGGGCGGTGCGCGGCGGATCTGGAACCGGTCAGCGGCAGCCACCCCGCCTTCGTCATGCTGGAGCACGAATACGTGTCGGTGGTGTGCGAGGCAGCGGACACGGCGCTGCGCTGCCGTCGTGCCGAGGCGGTGTTGTTGCCGTTGCGGCAGGCCGCGGAGCGCAATCCGCTGGACGAGGCGCTACTGGCGCGCCTGCTGCTGGTGCTCGCTTCGGACGGCAAGCAGGCCGAGGCCCTGGCGATGTACGAGGAGATCCGGCTGCGGTTGCTGGAGGAACTGAGTGTGGACCCCGGCGCGGAGCTGCGGGCCGCCCACGAGAGGATTCTGCGGCAGCGCGTCGACACCGTCACGCCCGCGGAGGCAGAGATAGACGGGGGAGCCGCCGCCTACAGCCCACCGGTTCCGGCCGGTTCTGGGCCGTCCGCCGCGCCTTCGGTGAGAACAGCGCGGCCGGCCCAGTTGCCTCCCGGCCTGCCGGGATTCACGGGACGTGAGGACGCGCTCGCGCAGGCCCGAGTCCTTGCCGCGCGGGGTGGGGGAGCTTTGCGAGTGTTGGCCGTCGACGGCATTCCCGGCATCGGAAAGACGGCCCTGGCCGTGCACTTCGCCCACCAGGTCGCCTCCGACTTCCCCGACGGACAGCTCTACGCCGACCTGCGCGGTTTCGCCCCCGACGGCAAACCCACCGACCCCGCCGACATCCTCCAGGGCTTCCTCGACGCCTTGGGCGTCGCCCCCCAGCACATCCCCGCCCCGCCCGACACCCGCTCCGCTCTCTACCGCAGCGTCCTGGCCGACCGCCGCGTCCTCGTCGTCCTCGACAACGCACGTGACCTCGCCCAGATCAGACCCTTGTTGCCCGGGACCGGCAACTGCATGGTCATCGTCACCAGCCGCAGCCGCCTGACCGCACTGGCCGCCGCCCACGGCGCACACCTGCTCACCCTCGACGTCCCCTCCCCCACCGAAGCGACCACCACCTTCCTCGAACGCGTCCGCACCAGCCGCCCGCACGCCAGCGCCCGCGAGATCCGCCCCCTCGTCGAACGCTGCGGCCGCCTCCCCCTCGCCGTCGCCATCGTGGCGGCCCGAGCCGCCGCCTACCCCGAACGCACCCTCCACGACATCGACCTCGAACTGTCCGCCACCGACCACAACCTCGACGGCTTCAGCGACGACAACCTCGACAACGAGGTGCGAGGCGTCTTCTCCTGGTCCTACCGCACCCTCGGCTCCCAGGCGGCGCGCCTCTTCCGCCTCCTCCCCCTGCACCCCGGCCCCGACGTCACCATCGCCGCCCTCGCCAGCATGGCCGGCATCAGCCCACACGAAGCGGCCCAGGCCGTAGGCGAACTCGTACGGGCCAGACTGCTGACCGTGCGCGGGCGCCACCGTTACTGGGCCCACGACTTGATCCTCGCGTACGCCGCCGAACTGGCCGCCCAGTACGAGACGGACCGGCCGACCGTCCGGTCCCGTATGTACGACCATTATCGCCAGACCGCCCACGCGGCGAACCTCCTGCTGCGGCCCGGACCCCAGCCGGCCGCTCCCCCGTCACCCCTGCCGTCCGTGACACCGGAGCCGCTGCCGGACGCCGCCGCGGCGACAGCCTGGTACACGCGGGAGCGTGCGGTACTGCGTTCGGTGGTGGAAACCACAGCCGCGCACGGCGACAGCCGGATGGCCTGGGAACTGGCGGTGACCCTGCAGATGTGCCAGCAGCGCATGGGATGGTGGTACGACTGGGCCGCCACCATGCGGGCCGCCCTGGGAGCGGCGCGCAAGGCCGAGGACCCGGTGGGCATGGCGCGGACCCACCACGGCCTGGCCGGCGCGCTGCACCACCTCGGTGACCTACCCGGAGCACTGCGCCATCTGGAACACGCACGTCATCACGTCGGACAGCTGCACTCCACCGCCGACCTGGCACACGTCCTGCGGAACATCGGCCTCGTGTATCACACGCAGGGAGACCATCTTCGTGCCCTGCGCCATCTGGAAGCGGCCTTGGATCTTCTGAGCGGGCCCGAGCCGGGCCGGCTCAAGGCCACGATTCTCTCCATGGCCGGAATGGCTCGCATGAAACTCGGTGATCCAGAGGTGGCCCTGCGGCACCTGCGCACCTCCGCCTCGATGTTCCACGACTTGCACGACCTCAACGGTGAGGGACTGGCCCTGACAGTGATCGGGCAGGTGTTCCGCCGGCGACGCGACTACGCCCAGTCGGCCTCGTACTACGAACGGGGCATCGAACTGATACGGCTGGCCGGCAGCCGGGGCAACGTGGCGGAGGAACTGACGGCGCTCGGCGGCGTACGGCTGGATGCCCGGAACGTGGCGGGCGCACGGCGGGCTTGGGCCGAGGCCCTCAGAACCCTTGACGATCCGGACCTGCCGCCGGCCGTCCAGGCCGGAGAGAAACTGGCCGAGTCGGACACGGCGAAGCAGGAGCGCCGAACAGCATCGGTCATTTGACTGCACGACAGGTTCCCGGGCCGTGGCCGGGCTCGCCACCGCGGCCCCGGTGACACGTTGACGGACCCGGGTCCGTCCTCGTCATCGGGAAACACCCGCAGAACCGCAGGGGGGCGGACCATGTGTGCCGGCCCACCGCGCGGGTCGCGTTGTGGGTCGGGATTCAAGAGATAAGTCGTTAGACAGATTCGGTCGTGCTCGCTGTCGAGAGACGCTGGGGCCGTCGCCCGGCGGTGCGGATCCGTCGCACCGCCCCACACCCGAAAGGACACCACCATGCCGTACATCACCGTGGGCCAGGAGAACACCACCGACATCGAGCTGTACTACGAGGACCACGGCACCGGCCGACCCGTCGTCCTCATCCACGGCTATCCCCTCGACGGCCACTCCTGGGAGAAGCAGACCACCGCCCTCCTCGCCGCCGGGTACCGCGTCATCACCTACGACCGCCGCGGCTTCGGCCAGTCCAGCCAGCCCACCACCGGCTACGACTACGACACCTTCGCCGCGGACCTCAACACCCTCGTCGAAACACTCGACCTCCACGGCGCCACCCTCGTCGGTTTCTCCATGGGCACCGGCGAAGTCGCCCGCTACCTCTCCACCTACGGCTCCGCCCGCATCGCCAAGGCCGCCTTCCTCGCCTCCCTGGAGCCCTTCCTCCTCAAGACCGACGACAACCCCACCGGCGCCAACGACCAGGCCTTCTTCCAGGGCGTCTCCGACACCGCCAAGAACGACCGCTACGCCTACTTCACCACCTTCTACAACGACTTCTACAACCTCGACGAAAACCTCGGCACCCGCATCAGCGAAGAGGCCGTCCGCAACAGCTGGGACGTCGCCGCCGGCGGCAGCGCCCACGCCGCCTGGGCCGCCCCGCTGACGTGGCCCACCGACTTCCGCAACGACATCCCCAAGATCGACGTCCCTGCGCTCATCCTCCACGGCACCGCCGACAACATCCTCCCCATCGACTCCACCGGCCGCCCCTTCCACAAGGCCCTCCCCCACGCCGACTACATCGAGATCGACGGCGCCCCCCACGGCCTGCTCTGGACCCACGCCGAGGAAGTCAACAACGCCCTCCTCACCTTCCTCGCCAAGTAGTCACTGCCGATGTCACGGTGGCCCACTCCGCGATCCAGCTGTGCGGGCCACCAGGGCACACCATCGAGTACGACTCGGAGCAGTGCGCCCGCGAACCCCCTGGCGCGAGGATCTCGCGCGGTCACGTCCGGAGCCGACGGGGACGGTCACCGGAACCACTGCCTGATCTGTCGCCGACCACGTCGAATGACAGATGTCAGGGGCGTAGCACGTGTCTAGTTTGGAATGGTCTCGCTGCCCGGGCCCTCGATCCGCCTGGTCGTGCGGGCCCGTCGGCGGTCCGGCGGCCTCCGTGCCGGGCGGGAAGGCCATCGAACGAACCGGAGAGGCGGCATGAAGCCGGACGCCCACCTCTGCGGCACACGCCCCCTCGACCTGGCGGAGAAAGCGGGGCTGATCCTCGGTGACCGCACCGTGCGCTTCACTCGCCGCTTCTTCCGGGCTCTGGCATATTCCACCCCTGGCCGCGCGGCGGCGGGCCCACACGCCGGGACGAACCTCGGTCCGGCACGGTGGGCGATATCGCCGAGTGACGGAGCGCATGCCGCCCGGGGCACCGCCCTGACCACTCAGGGACGGCGCATCGTCAGGACGGCCGCGCGTGGAATGTCCCATCACAAGATTGCGGACCAGCGGTCCATCTCGCCACGGACGGTGGCTTCCCATCTGTACAAGGTGTTTCCACGGCCGGGCATCAGCTCCCGACGGGAACTCGACCGCGCATTGCGGGAACTCGGTGATCACACATGACACGAAGTGCCGTCAAGGCACCGGTACAGGAGCGTCCGGATCCGGTCGGCCGGTTCCGTCTGGCGTCCGTGCCGGACGAGCCGGCGATGAGGGCCGTGGGCGGAGGTGAGGACCGGGACGCCCTCCCGGTGACGCTCACCGTGACGGCGAGCGACGTACTCACGGAGGAGGGCGCGCAGGCCTACCTCCGCGGAGCGTCGGGGGTGCGCGTGGTGCCCTGGGAGGATCGGCACGGTGCCGACGTGGCGCTGGTGCTGGCACAGAAGCTCACCCCGGCGACGCTCAAACGTGTCGACGAGGTCGCCGGGCCGGACCGGGGACGGGGACTGCCGGTGCTGCTGGTGGTGGACTCGATCAGTGAACGGCATCTGTTGTACGCGGTCGACCGGGGAGTCGTGGGTGTGCTGCTGCGCGGCGAGGTCGGTTACGCCGACATCGTGCGGGCGAGCCGCAGGGCTCTGCAAGGGGAGTCGCCGCTGCCGCCCACCTTGGTGCGCGCGCTGGTCGAGCGCCTGCGCTCACTGCCGGGGCACCAACCTGGTTCGTCCGACCTGTCCGCCCGGGAGGTGGAGGTCCTGCGGCTGCTGGCCGAGGGATTGAGCACCGCGGAGGTGGCGGGGCGCCTCAACTACTCTGAACGCACGATCAAGAACGTCCTGCACGACGTCATCGCCCGGCTGGGCCTGCGCAACCGGACGCAGGCGGTGGCCTACGCCATCCGCAACGGTGCGCTGTGAGAGCAGCATCGCGGGCCAGCAGCCGTCGTAGGGCGTTGTCGAGCGCAGCACGCCCCCCGTCGAGGCCGAGAACATTCTCGCCGGACAACGCGCTGGTAGTACGTGATGCCTCCGGTATAGACAAGACGGCGCTGCTGGAGAGACCGCGCGACTGGCGGGAAACGGAGCCATCGCGCGATCACGAGCCATTTTTCACATGTGTTCGCCAGGTACGCCCTCGCGCAAGCACCTGCCCGCGGCGCTCCGCGTCCGACGCAAACGGGAACGGCCGACACCCGAGGAACTGGAGACCGCTCAGCGACACAGCGACCGCGTGCAAGCGCTTATGCGCACCTGAAGGACACCTCAGCGATCGCACAGCCGGCATGCCACGGGTCCGGCAACCACCTGCATGCGGGGGTGTCAAGCAACACCGGAATACGCTGTGCGCCGTGACATACATATCTCTTCCTCCTCTTGCCCGCCGGGATCTGAGCACCCGTCGAGGTGTGTTCGCCGCCCTCTCCGTCGAACCGGTGTCGGCCGCTCGCGGCACGGTTCTCCTGCTGCCGGGTTATACCAAGGACAAAGAGGACTTCCTCCCCCTGCTGCCGCTGCTGTCCGAGGCCGGCTACCGGGCCTTCGCGGTGGACCTGCGTGGTCAGAACGAGACGGACGGCGGTCACGACGCGACGGCGTACCGGCGGGAGGAACTCAGCGAGGACGTCGTGGCGCTGGCCGAGGCGCTCGGCACACGACCGCACCTGGCCGGCCACTCCATGAGCGGCCAGATCGCCCGGGGCGCCGTGCTCGCCGCCCCCTCTGCGTTCGCGTCCCTGACGCTGCTGTCCTCGGGGCCCGCGCAGGTGGGCGAGGAGCGTGGAGCGCAGGTGAAGCTGCTCACCAGGGCGCTCACCACCATGACGATGGACCAGGTGTGGCAGGCCCTGCAGCAACTGCGTCCCGAGCGGGCCTCGTCGCCCGGCGCCGACGAGCGCCGCGCGCGCTGGCTCCGCACCAGCCGCACCCAACTGCTGGCCACGGGACGGAACCTGCTGGACGAGCCCGACCGGACCTCGGAACTGGCCGGGCTGAGCGGGTTCGCGGTGCACGTGCTTCACGGCGACAGGGACGACACCTGGGCGCCGCCCCTGCTCGCGGACATGGCACGCCGGCTGGGCGCCCGGCACACTGCCCTGGCGGACACCGGGCACTCGCCGCATGTGGAACGCCCCCAGGCGGCGGCGCGGGCGATGGCGAGCTTCTGGGACGGCGTACCGATCACGGCGTCCCCACGGTGAGCGACGGCACTTCCCCGGTCGCCCGGGGGGGCTCACCGCCGGTCAGGCGTCCGAGGCGGACACGGTGTCGGGGCGCAGCCAGGGGGACGCGAAGTCCACCTGGTCGCGCCCAATCCATAAGACTCGTCGGTGTAGAACCGGAGCCGGACAACGTCGGGATCGGGAACCACCAGGAGATAGCCGACCAGGGCAACGATGACTGGTGAGTGGGGCACGCCGGGTGTGTCCAGGTGACCGATCCAGCCGTCGAGTTCCGTCCGGTCCGTCACCGTGAAGGTCAGCGGGTCGCAGCCGGCCAGCCGTCCGACGGTCGCCGGGTCGAGAACGGAGCGGTACCAGGCGGTGCTCCGCTCCAGATCGGACCCGGAAATCTTGATGTGGTGCAGACCCCGCACCACGGGTCGGGCGGACATTCGGAACACACTCCTCGGATACGCACCCCACTGCCCAGCAGCACCACCGAACATACTCCCGGGACATGTGGAGCCTTTCGTGCACGGAAACTGTCCTCGCGTGCACGTGTGCGCCGCCGGAGCCCTACCGAGAGGGCGATCCGTGGCCCGGAGGTGTGACCCGGTGGCATTCTTCGGGCATGGCAACCTCATTCCCCGAGATCGGTGATCGTCCCGACGATCTCGCCACCGCTGCCGAAGTGCGTCTGGACGACGGTCAGCTCGCCCGCGCCGCCCGTTACGCAAGCCGTGAGGAGGTCCTGGCAGGAGACGTCCTCTACCAGGTCGAGGACGATTCGGTCGACCTCTTCCTGTGCGAAACAGCGACGCTGGAGGCGATCATCCCGTCCTCCGAGGACGGCGACGGGCACCTCTTCATGACGCACGGCCCCGGCCAGTTCGCGGGCGAACTCAACCTGCTCACCGGGCAGCGGCGGGGGCTGACCGTACGCGTCGCGACCGGTGGCACGATCCACCGGGTCGAACCGGCCGCCTTCCGCCGGCTGATGGCCCAGGAGACCGAGCTCTCCGACCTGCTCCTGCGCGCGATCCTCGCCCGGCGCCGGCTGCTGCGCCAGGCGACGGAGCAGACGCTGCGGATCGTCGGCGACGCCGGGTCGGCCGCGGGCCTGGCCATGCGTACCTTCCTGGACCGTCAGGGTGTGCCGCACCGGTGGCTCGACAGCGGTTCCCCGCAGGGCGCGGACGCGATGCGTTCGTCCGGTCTCACCGAGGAGGACCTGCCCGCGGCACTGTCGTCGCGCGTGGCGACGCCGCGTGTGACGCCGGGCGTGCTGAGCCAGCAGCTCAACCTCGCCTACCGCCGTACCGGACGCGGCTCGGCCGACCTCACCGTCGTGGGCGCCGGTCCGGCGGGGCTGGCGGCCGCGGTGTACGGCGCCTCGGAGGGCCTGGAGACGGTGCTGCTGGACGGAGTGGCCGTCGGCGGCCAGGCCGCCACGAGCGCACGTATCGAGAACTACCTCGGCTTCCCTTTCGGGCTCAGCGGAGCTGATCTGACCGCGCGGGCCGCCGTACAGGCGCTGAAGTTCGGTGTGCACCTCGCCAGTCCGTGCGGTGTGGTCGGGCTGAGTACCGAGGGCCGCGACCACGTCGTGACCCTGATGGACGGAACCCGCATCGAGACGCGGGCGGTGATCGTCGCCACCGGAGCGGAATACCGGGCGCTCCCCCTCGACGGCTGGACCGAGCTGACCGGGTGCGGCATCTACTACGCGGCCACCGACCTGGAGGCCCAGGCGGTGGCCGGCCGGCCGGTCGCGGTGGTCGGCGGCGCCAACTCCGCCGGACAGGCCGCCTTGCACCTGGCCCGGTACGCCTCAGAGGTCACCCTGGTGGTACGGGGACCCGATCTCGGCGCCCGCATGTCCGCGTACCTCGTGGAACGCATTCTGAACGATCCGCGGATCACCGTGCTCGCCGGCACCGAGGTGACAGAGCTGCACGGCAGACCGCATCTGGAAGGTGTGTCCCTGACCACCCGGGCCGAGGGCACCGGGGCACGCCGTGTCGACTGCGCGGGCCTGTTCTGCTTCATCGGGGCCCGGCCGGCGACAACATGGCTCGGCGGGGTGGTCCTGGACTCGGACGGGTTCGTGCCGACGGACCGGCAGTTGTCGCCGGAGGACCTCGGACCGCGCTGGAAGGAACTGGAGCGCGAGCCGCTGCCGTACGAGACCAGCGTGCCCGGCGTGTTCGCCGCCGGTGACGTGCGTCTGGCCTCGATGAAGCGCGTCGCCGCAGCCGTGGGTGACGGCGCCAGCGCCGTCCGTTCGGTCCACCAGTACCTCGCGACGGTCTGAGAGGTGAACGCTCATGAGCAGGCAACTGCGCGCTGACGACATCGTCCACATCGGCGACGACGTCCATCTGGTGTCGGGCAGCAACACCAACTGGGTGATCGTCAAGGACGGTGCCGACGCCACACTGGTGGACAGCGGATATCCGAACGACCACGACCTGCTGCGGGACTCCCTGGGCGCCCTGGGTCTGAAGCCGGAAGCCGTGCGCGGGGAAGCGCCAAGCAGGCCGCCGCACGCGCCCGGAGCACGCCGTGCGGTGAAGCCGATCGGCAGCCCCTGCTGAGGACGTCCCGCTGTGCCGTCGCGCTGTCGCCGCCGTCGGCCAGCTCCTTCAAGGGCTACTGTCGCGACGAGAGGTACGCCCCGCTCTCAGCGGGACAGTGCGTGGGCGGCGCGGACCGCGGTGTTCTCCACTCCCGTCAGCCCGTCCACGTCGGTGAAGGCATCGGTTCCGAAGGTCTGCGGAACGGCGTCGTCGGCGGTGCCGCCGACGCCGTCGGGACCCATGCTGAGGAACGTACTGTCGTTGTCCATGAGCGTGGACGTCCCGTCGGTGGCCGTGTGCCCAGCGCATGGCCGATCTCGTGCGAGACCAGGTGGGAGACGACCGTGCTGATAAACGTGATCCTGTCGCTGGACGGCTTCATGTAGTGGTTCAGCGAGATGGTGTCGTCCGCCGGTCCGCTGAGCAGGTCCAGCAGCACGATCGACGCATCCGAGGTGTCGAAGTTGCCTGGGTCGATGGAACTGGTGACGCCCAGCGTGGGCAGGCCCGTCTCCTCGATGGTCCCGCCGATGACGACACGGTCGACGTTCTTCGCGTCGCCGGGGTCGGCGTCGTGCTCACTGCTGAGAACGCGGACGCCGAACCGCTTGTTGATGCCACTGCCCGCCAGATCGGTCTGGAGTCGTCGGCGCACGTCGCTGCATGCAACGCAGTTGTCGCCGCCGACTGCTCACGAAGGCTACATGTGCACGGCCGTCTTCCGAACGCGGCGAGAGGCCGGGCAGACAAGCTCCCCGGCGTCCCGGTCCCCGTGCTACGCCTCGAAGACCTCGCGCAGCTTGGCCTCGTCCTGCTGGGAGAGGTTGCTGCGGATCAGCTGGGCGGTGCCATGGGGGAACGCCTCGTGGACACGGTCCACGACCGCGTCGGAGGTGAGCAGGACAGATGAAGTCGTCGTCGATGCCGACGTCGGCCAGCGAGCCGCCCAGCGCACCGCTGAGAGCGCCTACGGCGGCGCCGAGCATCGGCACGAAGAAGATCAGGCCGAACAGCATGCCCCCAGAAGGTGCCGGACAGCGCGCCCGCGGCGGTGAGGTTGTACAGCTGCTTGGTCCTGGGGTGCTTGCGACCCTCCGGCCAGGTGACGACCGCTGCGTCGTGGACCTGGACAAGCCCCTGCTTCTGCAGGGACAGCAGGGTCTCCTCGACGCGATCGGCGCCGTCGGGTGTGGGGAACTTCCAGACGGTGAGAGTGACCACGAGGGCTCCTTTCGGAGACTGGATCGCCGCAGACGACGACAGCGCGAGAGGTGTCGTATGCGATCACGCAGGAGACGAAGCGGGCCGGTACGCGCCGGGGGCCGCGGCCAGGCACCGTGCCGTGCCTTCGTTTCGCCGGCTCCGGGCCAAGTCAGCTCTGCAGCAGTTCGTTCGGTACGTCGGTACCGAGGAAGTCGAGGAGGGCGGCGACCTTCCGGTCGAGTTCGACACCGACCTCGGTCACCTCCGGGATGCCGAGCCCGGCGAAGTGGGTGCTGGGCTGGTCCACGCTGAACCAGGCTGCTCCGGCCTGGTCCTGCCAGATCACGGTGCGCAGCGGCGCGTAGAGCATGGTCCGCGGGTCGTGGCGGTACATGCGCTCGGCGATGGCGTGGTTGCCCATCAGGTACCAGAAGCAGATCGCCCGGTTTCCGGCGCGGCGGAAGAGGGGGTGCGCCGCGTTCTTCTCGAAGATCATGAAACCGTGGGGGGCCGCCGAGTCGATGAGCCCGGTGATCTCCGACCAGGAGGCATCCCGGCGGATCAGGGACTCCAGCTCCTCCTCCGGAACTCGTGGTACGGCGGCCTCATAGCTCTGCCGGAAGTCGGACACGGACGGCACGGCCACGTCCAGACGTCGTACGTGGAACGTACTCATTTCGCCTCCTGGCGGGTGCGCGGTGCGATCGGGATCGACCATAACGTCGCGGCCGTTGACGCGTGACGCACACGTATCCAACGGGCAGTCCGGTGACCCGTTACTGCACCATCGGGCAAGCACCCCACAAACAATCCATAAGTTCCCTCGTCCTGTGGCAGTCCATCACTCGTCAACGATCGTCGTGCGGAGGAGACCGATATGTTCATGCGGAGGTTCATCCGGTCGACGCACCGGGCCGCCGTGCTCGCTCGTGCGACGGCGGACGCGGGCGCGATCTGCGCGGCCCTGCCGACGGTTCTCAGCCCCGGGCATCACCGCTTCGATGCGGTGGTCGAGTGGAGCGACGGCACACTCGAATGGGCCGAGAGTGCCGCCGATCCGGAGACAGCGGGAGAGCTGGCGGATGTGCGGGCCCTGCTCGCGTCGGCGCTGTCGGGCAAGGGGGTCAGCTCCGCCGTTCTGCTGGCCAGGACCGCCGCAGTCGGCACCCGGGTGTGCGGCTGGAGCGTACGACACGGCTGGGGGGGAAGCCCTGGACCTGCACTCACTGAGTCTGGCGGTCACGCCCTGCCCGGGCGTACCCGTGGTCCCGAGCACGGTGTTCCGCGCCCCCGCTCTGGTCCGCGCGACCGCCGACGGCGCCGCCGTCACATACCGTCGGCTTCGTCGAAAGCCTTCAGTGCGTCGCGCAGAGCGGCGCGGGAGACGATACCCAGCTTGGGGAACACCCGGTAGAGGTGGGCGCCTGCGGTGCGGGGCGAGATGTTGAGCTGCCGGCCGATCTCCTTGTTGGACAGGCCGCTCGCCGCGAGTTCCGCGATGCGACGCTCCTGCGCACTCATCTTCACCCCGGTTCTGGCGTCCGCCACACCCACGCCCACGCCGGCCGCGCGCAGTTCGTCCCTAGCGCGCTGCGCCCAGAGCGGAGCCTTCAGCTGCTGCTCGAACAGTTCCAGCGCCACGCTCAGATGGACGCGCGCGGCCGTGTACTCCCGGCGCCGGCGGAGCCATTCGCCGTACCAGAGCCGGATACGAGCGTATTCATAGGTCCACAGGGAGGCGTCCGGCACCGCCAGGGCCGCCTCGTACAGCGGGCCCGCCTCGTCGTCGGGGGCGACGACCGCGACAGCCGCGGCGAGGATGACCGCGTGGTGCGGTGATATGGCGTCCAGACGCGCCTGCCGGCCCGCCTCGACGTGGGCGCGCGCCGCCGCCGTTCTGCCGGTGCGCAGCGCGGACTCCACTAGGTCCAGGAACACACGCGAGAAATGGGGGAAGTGCGAGGGCAGTTCTCCCGGTGGGGTCAACGCGGAGGCCAGCAGGTATGCCTCCTCGAAGTCCCCCCGGCCGACCGCGGCGCGGGCCCAGGTCTCGTTCACCGTGGACATCAGCAGCTGCATGCGGCGCGGCTGGGCCCACGCGGTGATCGTGTCGCAGTGCCGACGCAGGGCTTCCTCGTCCCCGCGGCCGGACGCGATCATGGCCAGTCCGTAGGTGAAGATGATGTGAATGAGGTTGTACTCGTGTTCAGTGGCGTCCGCGATGCCCTGGGACGCGATCGCCTGAATCCTGTCCCATTCACCCCGCATGAACGCCTCGTGGGCCCTGGCCACCAAGCCGAAGCGTAGGCTGTCGTACGCGCTGTGCCCGACGGCCTCCCGCCACACGCCGTCGTAGAACGTGAAGCAGTCGAGGTACATGGCCGTGTAGATCAGCCAGTTGACGCGCCACAGGGGCGTGTCGGGGGACAGTGCGGCCGTCGCCCTGTCCAGTCGCTCCCGCACGTCATGAGCGGTCCGCGCCGGGTCGGCGACGCAGTCGAAGCACATGCGCGCGGATTCGGAGATCCGGTCGAGTGTGCGGTAGACGGGAGGCCACAGTTCCGCACGGCCTCCCCACACCGCCGCGTTGAGAAGGACGTAGAACGCGTCGTCGAACGCCTCCACATCCTCCGGGGCGGTGCTTTCGCGCGCCGCATCCATGGCAGGAGGCAGGATGCGGTAGACCGCGTCGATGTCTCCCTCCCGGTGGAACTGCACGTAGCCCGCAGCTGCCGCGCCCCGCAGTGATTCCGTGGTCTGGCCGGCCAGTTCCTGAGCCGTGCCCAGAAGGCCGGCGATGCCGGCGGCGAAAGCGGCCTGCTCCAGGCGGCGGGCGCGTTCGGCGGAGTCCTGGCTGAGTTCGGCGGCACGGCGGTACGCCGTGGCGGCCTCCGCGGCGCCGCCACGGGCCATGGCCCGCTCCGCGGCACGGGTGAGCTCGACGGCGACCGCCTCGTCCGGGTCGTCCGCGGCATGGGCGAGGTGCAGGGCGCGTCGCTCCGGCTGCGCCTTCAGAGCCTCGGCCAGCGCACGGTGCGCGGCTCTGCGACGGCCGGCCGGGGACATGTGCACCACGCAGGATCGGACCAGGGGATGACGGAAGGTGACGTGCTCCCCGACGTGGTCGATACGGACCAGTCCGATGCGCTCGCTCGTATCCAGCAGGCCGTCGTCCCACTCCTCGCCCGCTGCGCCGAAGGCCGTTCGGATGTCCCCCAGATTGCCGGCACGCTCACCGTCCAACGCTGTCAGCAACAGGACGAAACGTGGCACGGAGCCGAGCTGCCGGATGCGGTCGGCGAACACGCTCTCCAGCCGGCTGCTGAGCGGCAGGTTCGTCGGCAGGGCTTCGGCGCCGTCCCGCTGGGCGTCGGTGAGCTGGCTGGGCAGCTCCACCAGGGCGAGCGGGTTGCCTTCTGACTCGTCCAGCAGGCGCCGCTTGGTCGCTTCGGCCAGCCCCGGGTGACTGCTGTCGAGCAGCACCAGCGCATCGGGGGCCGGCAGCGGACCGAGGTCGAGCACGCGCAGACCTGTGGGATCGAGGAAGCCGTGCGCTCCGCTGCGCGCGGCCATGATGAAGGCTGCCCGGCAACTGCTGAGCCTGCGGGTGATGAAGGTCAGCGCCTCGGCGCTGGAGCGGTCGATCCAGTGCACGTCGTCGACCACCACGCACAGTGGCTGCCGCTTGGCCGCGGCCTGGAGGAGCGCCAGGGCCGCCGCCGAGATGGCGAAGCGTCCCGGCGCCGAGCCCTCACGGATGGAGAGCGCCTGTTCCAGCACGCCGCTCTGGAAGGCCGGCAGTTCCGCGAGGTGATCGAACAGCGGATGGAGAAGCTGGTGCAGCGCGGAGAACGCGAGTTCCTGCTCGCTCTCGACTCCGACGACCTGGAGGACACGCAGTCCGCCCGCCCGGGCATGGGCGGTCACCGCGTCCAGCAGCGCGGTCTTCCCTACCCCCGGGTCGCCTTGCAGCAGCAGCGCTGCTCCTTCGTTCTCCGCCTCGACCAGCAGAGCTTCCAGAGCATGCAACTCGGACGTACGGCCCACCAACGACAACGTTCCTCCCAAGCCGGAGGGCGGTTGCCCCTGCCAGCACTCACATGGTGGCTGGTGGCGGGCAGGTGCCGCTTCTGTCGGTCGACTGGGTTCGGCTGGTTTTCAGCGCCCTTCGGCCAGGAAGTCCAACACTTCCCGCGCCACCTTGTCGTGGTGCTGGAACAGGAAGCCGTGACCGGAGTCGGGATACGTTTTCACCCGCGCGTCGGGCAGCAGGCCCGCGAGCAGACGGGACGCGCTGGGCGGTGTGACGAGGTCGTTGTCCCCGTGCACCACGAGCGCGGGTTGCCTGATTTCGGCGAGCCGTTCCAAGGCACCGTGATCCGGTACGCCCCACTCGGTGATCGCCTCGTACTGCGCCTGCCTGGCCGCTCGGTCGGCCGGCAGGTCCCGGTCGCGCTCCCGCTCGATGTACCGCCCCAGAAACTCGAGCCCCCTGCGCTGACTGGCCTCGGTGTGGCTGAAGAAGGTGTAGAGGTAGTCCTCCAGGCTCGGCTGGTCGACGTCGGCGCGGGCGAAGATGTCGTCCGGCCAGCCGAAAATGCCCGGGCCACCGCGAGGGGCGGTGGCCGCCAGCACCAGGCGGCGAACGGCGGCGGGGCGCAGCAGTGCCAGTTCCTGGGCCGTGTAGCCCCCCATCGAGAATCCCAGCAGGTCCGCCTGCGGCACCCCGATGGCGGTCATGAAAGCGAGGGTGTCCATCGCTGTCTCTGCGATGGTGCGGGGGGTGTGGCCGGTACTCAGGCCGACCCCGGCATTGTCGAAGACGATGACATCGCGTTCCGCCGCCAGGGCGTCGACCAGGGCCGGGTCCCAGCTGTCCAGGGTGCCCCGGAAATGGGGGAGCATGAGCAGAGGCGGCTGTGAGCCGGAGGGACCGCAGCGTCGATAGGCGTATCTGACGCCGTTGGCGGCGTCGACGACGTGGTTCGGTGCATCGATGTACATGTCGGATCCTTCGCCGGGGCCTTGCTTCCCGCTCAGTGGGGAGCACTGTATGCCGTCGAGTGTGTCGGCGGGCTGGGGCCGGAGCATCGGGCATATGACCATGGGCCCTCACCTGCGCGCACCGTCCTGCCGGGAGAAACCAGATCCGAACGAGAAGAGGAAAGGTGTGACGGGGAGGGCGGAGATCCAGGACTCAGACGGGCGGCAGCAGGCTTTCGGCGAGGGTGGCCCAGTCAAGAAGTGCGCCCTCGCTGCCGGAAGGGACCATGGCATAGGTGACATCCAGCCATCGACGGAGCACGGTCAGGTGGGTCGCGAACGTCGCATGTCCGTGCGGGCCCTCGAGCCTCAGGTGGAGCAACGGCCTGTCGTGCGGCCCCGTGCCGGGCCACACCTTGCAGTCGCCCTCGCCGCTGAGCCGGTCGGTGCCGCCCCACAGCAGGTCCCGGCCGACCACCCAGGTGACACACGTCTCCGCAGTCACGAGGAGGTCCATGCGCACCGCGAAGGGATCGTCCACGCTATAGCTGAATCTGCAGCCGATGCTGTCGCGGTCTGGGGGTACAGGCCGGAACTGAAGGGTCGTGAGGAGTTCGAGGGTGCCCGGACGGTTGCCGTGGGCGTGATCTGAAGGGTGCGCATGCTCAGTCATCTGGTCACCGTCCTCGCTGTCGGTCTCGAGTCCTGTCGAAGGCCGCCGGCCGGAGGCCAAGCGTGGAGGTGCTTCGCGAGCAGAGCGCTTCCTGACGGCCCGCCGTTCCTCCTCGCTGAGGCCGCCGCCTCGTGGTGGTCGAGGGTCCAGTCCCGGCACGGGTGGATAAAAGGGCATCGCAGGCAGACGGCCTTCGACTCGTCGATCTGCCCGAGTGCCGGTCCTGCCTCGCCGACCGGGAAGAACAGTTCCGGATCCTCGAACCGGCACATCGAATAACGCTGCCAGGCCAGAACGGGCCAGGCCGAGGGCGTCGCCCGGTCGAGAACCGGAGAGGCACGGTGGCTCTCGGCGGCAGGCGGACGTGACGGTGGGAGTGCCGGAGGGTGGGGCAGGACCGTGTCCCGTCGGACGCTTTCATCTCTACCTCCGCAACGAGCCTGTGTCCGCACCAACCTTTCAGACCCGCGCGTGTCCGGCATCCGTCGTGTGACTGACCTGTTGGGGGAAGCAACGGATGAGGACACCGGGTGCCGGCGCACCAACCGGCGCTGGGAACGCGGGACATGTGAGGCGCCCTGCGTTCCGGACGTCGGCGTGCCGCCCTCCCGTGAGGCACGGTCAGTCGACTGATGCGTTGCCGTGTGAGGGCTCCTGGCCTGAAACAACGCCGCGGCCAGTCACCCTCCGACGGCCGCCCTTGCACCCATCCATGTGCCACGTGGTTCCGTACGAGAGACCGAGGCAGGTCAGCAATGTCGGCGGCGGTTGAACCGTGACCCAGTTTGGTCGGTTGAGTTCTGACCCTCGCGTCGTCGGTGGTCTTGCTCAGTCGTTGCCGGCGGCGGTGG